>DAIQOB010000471.1:0-2587 GCA_036788075.1 Syntrophobacteraceae bacterium | reverse complement strand
TCAAGCTAAACCCTGCCCGTCGAAGCTGCTTGCGGGCTACACCCAGCCGCGCAGTTTCATGGCTTCCACGACCCTCGAAACGGCCACGGCATATGCGGCTTTGCGCATATTGATTTTATATTTCTCGGAGGTGTCGAAGACTTCATGGTAAGCTCGGGTCATTTTCCGGTCCAGCTTCTCATGGATTTCCTTTTCCTCCCAATAGTACATGCAAGCATTCTGCACCATTTCAAAGTAGGAAACGGTCACTCCACCTGCATTGCAGAGGAAATCCGGAATGACGTGGATGCCCTTTTTGTACAGCACCTCATCCGCCTCCGGCGTCGTCGGTCCGTTGGCCAGCTCGACAATGATCTTGGCCTTGACCTTGTCCACATTCCGCTCCGTGATGGTGCTCTCCAGGGCAGCCAGGACGAGAACATCCACATCGAGGGCCAGGAGCTCGTCATTGGTCATGGCTTCCGTGCCTTTGCACGCCACAACGGAGGAGGTTTTGTCCTTGTGGGCGTTCACATCCGGCACACAGATCCCGTTGGTGCAGCAGACAGCCCCTTTGGAGTCGCAAACCGCCACAACCTTCGAACCGAACATGGATTCGGCCAGGCTTGCCGCATAGCATCCCGCGTTGCCGTATCCCTGGATCGCCACGGTGGCCTTGCTGAGGTCGAGCCCTACCTTTTTAGCAGCCTCGCGGAGGGTATACATTCCCCCACGTGCCGTGGCGTCCCCGCGTCCGGGAGAGCCCCCCAGCGGCAGAGGCTTGCCCGTGATGACTCCAAACTGGTTCTTGCCGACGATGGACGAGTACTCATCGACCATCCAGGCCATGATCTGGGGATTGGTGTAGACATCCGGCGCAGGAATGTCCTTGTCCGGACCGATGAAGGGACCGATGGCTTTGATGTAGCCACGGCTGATGCGTTCGAGCTCGAAGCTCGAGAGTTCCTTGGGGTTGCAGATGACGCCCCCTTTTCCCCCTCCCAGGGGCAGGTCCAGCAGGGCGCATTTCCAGGTCATCCAGGCGCCGAGAGCCCGCACCGTATCGATGGTTTCTTCGGGATGAAACCGGATGCCGCCTTTCGTCGGGCCCTTGGCGTCATTGTACTGCACGCGAAATCCCTGGAAGACCTTCGTGGTCCCGTCATCCATGCGCACGGGAAAATTCACATGGAATTCCCGCATGGGGTGCAGGAGCACATCGCTGGTGCTCCGGCTCAACTTGAGAATGTCCGCGCAGTCCTGGATCTGTTTTTGAGCGATTTTGAATGGGTTGCTATGATTGTTGCCGTCTGACATGTTCCGCTTTCCTCCCGTTGCAGCCACATGGGCCTTTCATCTCACCAGACACGACCATTTGACACGTATCCCCCCGACTACATCCGACCTTCGGAAAACCGCCTGGCGTAGTCGAGCTGATGCTTCAATATCCACATTTTTTCCAAGAATTCCGGCCAACCGCTCTTGGGCTTGAAACCATGCTCCGCATCGGGGCGAACCATGACGCTATCGACGACTTCTCCCTGAAGTTCGTCCCACAGCTCCCCCCATGTTTTCTGAGCGTCCTGCAGAACAACCCCCATGACATTTCTGAAATGTTTGAATTTTTCTTCAGGCAGTAGAATCGTGCGTGCTTCAGCCGGCCTGTTTCCTGAAATGACCGTAAACTGCTTCGCCATGATCAGTGATCTCCTTCCTCGTGAGATGTAGCCCCGATGGAGCCATCGCAAAGCCTTCTGGCGTAATCGATCTGGATGCCCAGGAGATGAAGTTTTTCCAGGAGAAGGCCACGTTCGCCATCCGGCGTGCCCCCCCAGGAGCCATTCCGCCCCTCCAGGATCTCCTCACACGAATCCGCCCCCTGGAGTGCATCCCAGATCTCCCCCCAGAGCCTGTAGGCATCATCCATGACGCTGACGGCAACCCCCCTGAAGTGTCTCAATCTTGCGTTGGCCCGCCGGATCTGCCTGTCCACACCATCCGTGGATCGAGCCACCCAGCCTACGACATCAACTTCGGATCGATCATTCATGCTGAAATTCCCAATGCGGTTAAGGAACTTTCCTGCAAGCACTCAGAAGGTGTCTGAAAAATGATTCCATCACTCTGGGCATGCGCCTTATTTCGTCATTCCGACTTAAAGACCGCCGGAATGACGAGCAAACGAATTTTCAAACAGTTACTCAGACTCCTCTTAATCCTTGGCAACAAGTGTGCCTGGAGGAATGCCGCATCTGGCCCATGGCAACGCATTGATTGTATTGCATATTTTACAGACAATGACTTCCATGAGGATCGAATGCTCGGTGGGGAGTGCTGGATAGCACGCATGAGACCAGCAGCTCTTGGGGGAAATCGGGATGGAACAATTTGGAATCAAAAGCTATTTTGCTGTCTGTTCAGCCTTTGAACAGAGGTGGTGCAAATGGAGGCAAGGGGAATGGAAGCGCCTTCAATCGGGGGAGGACGGGAGGGCATATTTTTTCATACGATGCCTGAGGGTGTTCCGGCTCACGCCGAGCACCCGCGCGGCTTTGACCTGGTTATGGCCGCACTGTTGAAGGACCCTGGAAATGAGTGTTTTTTCCAC
>DAIQOB010000470.1:0-2642 GCA_036788075.1 Syntrophobacteraceae bacterium | reverse complement strand
TTTTCGAATGATCACCGGCCAGGAGACGCCCGATGCGGGGTCCTTCCGTGTGGGCGATTCGGTGAAGCTGGCCTACGTCGACCAGAGCCGCGACGCTCTTGACCCGGACAAAACGGCCTGGGAAGTCATTGCCGACGGCGAAGACACCATCCAGTTGGGCGGCAGGCAGGTGAACGCCCGGGCTTATGCGGCCCGCTTCAATTTTTCAGGCGCCGACCAGCAGAAGAAGGTGGGGATGCTTTCAGGGGGCGAGCGCAATCGAGTCCATCTCGCCCGCATGCTGAAGTCCGGAGCCAATGTCCTCCTGCTGGACGAACCCACCAACGACCTGGACGTGAACACCATGCGGGCACTGGAGGAGGCCCTGGAAAATTTCGCCGGGTGCGCTGTCGTCATCAGTCACGACCGCTGGTTTCTGGACAGAATCGCCACTCACATGCTGGCCTTCGAAGGCGACAGCAAGGTGGTCTGGTTCGACGGCAATTACTCGGAATACGAAGCCGATCGGAAAGCGCGCCTCGGCGCTGAGGCCGATCAACCCCACCGCATCAAGTATCGCCAATTGACGCGGACGTAGGGCATGTTTTAAACTGCATGAACGGCTGTCATCCCCGCAGGCTTTGTGCCGGAAGCCTGCGGGGACAAGCTCCCACGGGAATCCAGCCACATGCCATAGTGACTGCATTCCCTCTTTCTCGGGAATGCACACGTTTGAAGGGCAGATTGGTTGCCTGAGAAGTGTTTTCACGCAAACGGTAAAACCGGCACACGGGAGGACAGAATGTCGAACCACCTTTGGGTCAAAGGGTTTCCGGGCGCCATCACGGTGTGCGATACCGAGGGCGTCATCCTGGAACTGAATGACGCCGCCATCCATGCCTATCAGAAGTACGGGGGAGAGAAGCTCATCGGGACCAACCTGCTGGATTGCCACCCCGAGCCGGCACGATCCAAACTGAAGGAACTGCTCGCCACAGAAAGGGAAAACACTTACACCACCGAAAAGGGCGGCGTTAAAAGGCTCATCCACCAGGCACCATGGTATGAAGAGGGCCAATACCGGGGCTTTTTGGAACTTGTGCTGAAAATTCCAGAGCAGATTCCCCATTTCCTTCGCGATAGCGCCTGAAACGCTTGTTTGCCAAAAGGAACCCGCCTTTCACCATCCGGCGCGGTTCCCTCCGCCGATGAGAGTCAAGAAGTCTTTTCCACTCCCTTGTGTCCCCCGTTGCCTGACGGCACTTCCTCCCACCCCGTGCACATGGCTGAAAGATGGCAGGTCAGGGTATGCCCCGTCGTTGTCATATAGACGTGCACAAGGAGGAAGGTCAGAAGGGCGAAGGCGCCCGCCGTGTGCAGGAAGGACAGAGTGCCCAGGCTGAGGGTCCATCCCCACGCCTTCCAGGAATTGTACGTGTAGTAGAGCAGTCCCGTAGCCACCTGGAGGGGGATGAGGACCAGGGCAATGGCCAGGTAGGTGAGGCGCTGCAAAGGGTTGTGCTTGCTGCGCTCACTCTTGGGCACCGGATGAGGGTCCCCCTTGAAGATACCGTAGGCATAGTAAGTCATAACAGCCATGAGCTTCCTGGTCGTCGGAATGTACTGCTTCCATTCCCCCGTCGTCAGCTGCCAAAAGATGATAAAAATATAGAGAACGAACCAGGTAATTCCCGCACCGTTGTGAAGCTCTACAGCATCCTCGAACCCCAGCAAACGGAAGGTGCCGCGAACCTCCAGCCCCGTCACGAGGAGCATCAGAATCAGGAGGGTTTGAGCCCAGTGCCAGAACCTTTCAAAGCGCGAGTACAAATAAATCCGCTCCATAGTACAAGCCTGAATATCCATCGTCTTTCCTCCCTACTTGCGGCGCACGAAACGCAGAACGCCGTGGATTGATACTCCCAGCAGGGCCATGAGCACCGCTCCCCACCCCACCCAGTCCAGAAGTGCATGCGTGTTGCGACCAGGCATGTAAAAGCCCGTGAGTTTCCCAAGCCGGCCGCTTCGGCTGTGGCAGGCATCGCAGGAGAGAGCCTTCTCCTTGGGGGCCACCATGTGGGTGGTCTGGTAGAGATACTCCGTCTCCACCTGACCGAACTCCCCGCTATAAGGCAGCTCCATGTAGTCCATTCCCGCCTGTATGGCCCTCGGCCAATTGAAGGTCTTCCAGTAGGCGGCGTCATCCTTTCCGAAGAGGTGCGGCACCACGAACGTGTTGTTCCGGCTGTCGTAGGGCTGCTTTCCCCGGTGCACCTTGAATGGATAGATCCGCGCATTGGGATCATCATAAGACCCGCTGGGACGGTTCATCATGACGGGGTTGGAGGGATCGAATGTGTCCTTCAACGTGACGTAATTGAGCTTTCCGTTGAACCAGTAGTATTCGGGAGTAACGTTCTTTTCCCATCGGAAGCTTCCCTTCTTCGTGTCGTAAACGGGCCTTCCGTCTTCTTTGATGTCGAAGGGCTTTCCGTCTTCACCCATTTTGCCGGCGGTGGACCAGTCCCAATACATTTTGGTGGGATTCTTTCGGGCGAACGCCGGGATATGGCACGTCTGGCAGGCCACCTTATCCGTGTGGTCGTTGGCTTTGGAGCCCGCTTTGTGGGGAGTCTCCGAGTGGCAGGCGTAGCAGGTGATGC
>DAIQOB010000469.1:0-2642 GCA_036788075.1 Syntrophobacteraceae bacterium | reverse complement strand
CCATCATGGAATGCCGATCCCTCCACGACCTCATTCGCTACGCCCATGAAAAGGCTGTCTTGGCCATGTTTACCGCTGGGGACGAGGTTTTGGAGCGGGCGTCGAATGTCGTGCTGCGGTTCGGGGATGAAGTTCCGTTCTATTTCCACATCATCGATCTCGGGGGCGGAGTCATTCCGGGGCGCAGTGGGAAGAAGACTTCGCCGGAAGACATCCTCTCCACCCCTCTGCGGGCACTGTGGAGGGGCATTTCCACCCCGGGACTGCCCTGGCAGAAAACCGTGCCTTCGGGAGGCATGTCGAACCTTTTCAGCAGATCTTTGCTCGACAGCGGCAGCGCACGCCCCGTGGGGTCACAAAATTATGCGATGATCACCCGTGATTACCTGAACCTCAACGCAAGAATGGACTACCATTTCACGATGATCGACACGGTCTGCGGACTGAATTCACGGGCCAACTACATTCGCTTTCGTTTCAAGGGAGGAGGGACCAGCCCGGTTCAGCGTCAAAGGCGGGCCCGCTTCATTGGCGAAGTGCTCCAATCCCTCGATTTTTTTTCGGATCAGCGGGATGATCTGGTGACGGGATCCCTGGTCGAAGTTTGCCAGGACGTCATCCAGGAACGCCTCGTCACTCTTGGGCGTCTCCTCGGCTTCAGCAGGCTCCTGGATGCAGCCATGCTCGACGACAGCGTGCCCCATAAGATCGCACAGACCTTTCTGGCAGGAGATCATTCACGGATAGCTGAGTGGTCGAAAGAGGGAGGTGATGGACCTCAGGCGTGATAGAAGCGCAGGCGCGGCAGCTCAACGGCGGTGAGCATGTTTCCGTAGACCGCACCCGTATCGATGCCGATCTTGTCCGGCGTGACGAAGGGCATTTGGAAAGGCGTATGGCCGAAGACCACAATCTTCCCAAGGGTGACGGGGTGGCGGAGAAAGGTTCCCCTCAGTGTCAAAAGGTCTTCAAGCCGGCATTGCTCCAGCTCGGTTCCAGGTGGCACGCCGGAATGCACGAACAGGTAACCTCCCCGTTCGTAATAAGGGAGGAGATGCTCCAGGAAATGGAGATGGTCCTCGGGGAGAAACGACAGATCACCCAGGGTTCTCACCGGCTGGTTTGCATAACTTCGGAGGGTTTCTTCAATGCCCATGGACCGGAGTATCCGCAGGTATTCCTCATCTCCAGTCCGGGCATATTCCAGGAGCGCATGCTCGTGGTTGCCTTTGAGAAAGATGATATTTCCACCACGCCGGCTTAAATTCAGCAGGTAGGAAATGACTTCACGGGATTCAGGACCTCTGTCAATGTAATCGCCTAAAAAGACCAGAAAATCCTCGGAGGGATCGAAAGGGAGACGGTCCATCAAATCTACGAGCCGCCTGTAGCATCCGTGAATATCCCCCACCGCAAAGATTCTTTCCATGATTTCTTTCTGCCTGGCAGGCTCTTATACCCGTTAGGGGATGAAATGAACCCCAGTTCATGATGTGTCAGGGATTCATAGCTTTGTCTTTATAGGAGCGGCATCCTGTCGCGACCAGCCCGCCATCGCGGCAGAAGTCTCCCCTCGAAGGGGGAGTGAGGGGGATGTGCCGAGATCTTCACACCCCCCTGCCCCCCTCGAGGAATCGCACGCTCTCATGGGATGAAAACTTTCCCCAACCTCTATACTACCGGTTTACTAACGGCTCGATTTCCCCTTTACCGAAAGCATGAAGTAACTTTTGTTCGGATCGTCGGTACGTACCAGGGCCGTCTTGGTGCTCTCCCCGATGCAGCTCTCAGGGTTCAGTCGGATAACTATGCTTCCCTCGCGTCCAGGAGGGATTTCCCGATCATATCGGGGAACATGGGTCCCTCAGCCAGGCAAAACCTTGGTGATGCGTAAGGTACGGGAGCCTCCATTCCTGACCCGAAAGGCGTGCACGTAATCCCCTCCCTTTTCTACCAGCCCGAAGTCATAGCTCGTTTCCGGAATTTCGATGCCGGAAGTCGCGCCGGGCTGCAAGGGCGTCTGTACTTGAGTCGCAGCGCTCATGATGGTCTGTTGCGTTGAGAGGTCACAGGTTTTTTCCTCGGTGGTGTGAGCGCATCCGACGCATAGACATGCGGTCAGGAGCCAGAAAAACGGTTTGAAGGATCGATTCATGCTCTACTTTTTCTCCAAATGTGGACACCAAAAATACAAGCAATACCGGGAAGATCACTAGAACCAAAGAATCCGGATTTCGACGTATATTAATCAAACCAGGAGGGTAAATCAATGCCTGAAACCATGGCTCAGGACGTGCATTTTGCTCATCTGCGCATGAAAAAAGAAGGGGCGACCCAAATGGTCGCCCCGCTTTCACGCCTTACCTGTTCCTGTCACGGCTGGAAGCCGTTCCTGCAAGGAAATGGTCGCGTATTCACGATCTCCGGCAGTTAGCTGTTGAGGATGGCTTCCGCCTCTTCCCTGTAAGCATCCATAACATAAGGAATGCCTGTGACCTTCGTGCATTCATCCGTCAGGGACATGAGTTCCCTGCGGCTCACGGCCCCCAGGTTGAAGCAGCGGGCGCCGGCCATCAACTGCTGCAGGCCGACCTTGATCTTGTCGGAGTAGCTGTAGATACCGATGGCGCCAAGCGGGATGT
>DAIQOB010000468.1:0-2642 GCA_036788075.1 Syntrophobacteraceae bacterium | reverse complement strand
CAACTTTCGTCATTCCGGCGAAAGCCGGAATCCAGGAAAATAGAGATTTTCTGGACCCCGGTTTTCACCGGGGTGACGTTAAGTCAACAGCATGAGGGTGTGGAGCTCTTTGTCCATGCCCCCACCTCCCCCAAGGTGAGTTGAAAGAGGGAATTTGGAAATATGCTGCCGCCCAGGGAATTCATCAAGAAGATCAGGCCGTTTTCTTTTCTTTCCAGCAAGGAGCTGGAAATATTGATGTCCGGTCTCGAGGTTGAGCTGATCCACAAGGGCAAGACAATCTACACAAAAGGTCAGGCGCGATCTTATGTCTACATGATCTTCTCGGGGCTGGTGGGACTCTTTGAAAATGATCTGCCCCTCGACCATTTCTCCAAGGGGGAAGTCTTCGGAATCGTTTCCATCAGGGGGAAGCCCTATGCCACGACCGCCAAGGCCCTGGAAGATACCATATGTTACCTGATCCCTGCAGATAAGTTCCACGATGTCCTCGAAAGCAACAGCCGCTTTTCGTCCTTCTTTGCATCGTTTGTCGGTAGAAGTTTTAGATCCTTTAAGAGCATAGCTCTAGACCAGCAGGTTCCCGAGGAGGCGGTCCTCGTCCAGGAAATCGACAAGATCGTCTACAAGGATCCGGTGATTTGCGGACCCGGGGCTACGGTCAGAGATGCCGTTGCCCGGATGGATCAGCACGGGGTCAGCGCCATAGTCATCGTTGACGCCGAAGGTCAGCCCGAGGGCATCTTCACCCAGAAAGATCTGCGGAGAACCGTTGTGTCGGGTGATGTAATGGATGCGGTTTCGTCGCATATGTCCTCCCCCGTCAAGACCATGGAACCGACGGAGACGGTGTTCGACGCTCTCGCCGGCATGGTAAAGGCCGGAATCAACCATATGGTGGTGACCAGAGACGGCAAGCTGTCCGGTGTCATCACTCGAGACGACATACAGGTCCACCTGGGGCCTTCCTCTTCCATCACGGCATTTTTCAGCAAAATCGGCAAGGCTGTCTCCGTCGACGAGCTGAAGCATATTTACAGCAATATCAACAAATCCGTGGCAAAGCTCGCGTCTGCGGGATTCAGCTTTTACAGGCTGACCAGGATGATCACATCGGTGCATGACACGCTCCTCACCAAGGTGATAGAAGCTCAACTGGGGGGAGCTGCAGCCGATCGTTTCCTGTGGCTGAACATGGGGAGCGCCGGTAGAAAAGAACAGGTCATCGCTACGGACCAGGACAGCGCTCTTGTTTACAGGGGGGAGGGAGAGGACTGGATAGGCGCCGCTCAGGAGATCGTCGAGGTGCTGGCTAAAATCGGCATCGCAAAATGCCGTTCCGGCTTTATGGCCTCCACGGCCCAATGGAACCAGAGCCTGTCCACCTGGAAGGATTACTTCAACACCTGGTTTTATGACCCCGTTCAGGATCATGTGCGCTACCTCTCCATTTTTCTCGACATCAGACCCGGGTACGGGGACCCGGATCTTTATCGGGAGCTCACCGATTGGATACGATGGCACATCACCGCCAAAGCAATCCGGCGGCTGGCATACGATGCCATCATGATAGAGCCTCCCCTGGGGATCTCCGGGATTGTCGGCCTCATTACAGGGGTGGACCTGAAGACGTTCGGGATCTATCCTTTGGTGAACGGGGTGAGGGTGCTGGCCATAGACAACGACATGGTCCAGGTGACCAACACCATGGAGCGGTTGGAAGGACTGAAGGCGAGAAACGTGATCGGAGAGGATATGTGCCATGATCTGCTGGAAGCTTACGCTTTCATGCAGGACTTGAGACTGAAGCACCATTCCCGGTCTGTGCTGGATCGGAATGCGGTGGACAACCGCATCAGGGTGAAGGAGCTGGACAAGGTGGATCTCCTGATTTTGAAGGAATCCCTGAAGATCATCGCCTCTTTCCAGAAGTTCCTTATGAAGAAATACGATGTGAAACGGGCCGATTCATATATCACTTCGGTTCTTGTCGGTCCACCCTCTGCAGCGGACCAGAGCTCTTGACCGGACCTGGAGGCACCCATGGCGCTTGCCGATGAGAGGTACTGTTCGGTCGATCTGGAGACGACCGGACTCAATGTGAAAAAGGATGAAATACTCTCCTTTGCAAGTGTTCCCATCCGGTCCTCCAGAATCGTTGTGTGTGACTCTTATTGCACGTTGATCCGCCCGGAGAACTACAAACTGGAGGCCATGAAGTATCACGGGATCAGTAAAACAGATTTGGAAGGTGCTCTGCCCTTCAGTGCGCTGGCCGACACGATACTCCACTCCCTCGACGGCATTCTGGTGGGGCATTCGGTGGAATACGATTACAGGTTTCTGAAACGCTATTTCAAGAAAATCGGCGTAAAATTCAAGAAGGATTTCATCGATATCAACCTGGTTGAAAAATGGCTGGATCAATGCTGCGGAAAGCTGGGCCAGACCATGCCCTTCGAAGCCATCATGAAGCGGTACGGCCTCGAGGCGGACTACAGGCATAACGCTCTTGCCGACGCTTTTTTTGCCGCCCAGGTTTTTCAAATGCAGATGATGAGACTGGAGCAACTGGGAATAGAATCCGCCAGGCAGCTCATCAAGGCCGTAAACCGCTGCACGTATGCCATATGGTGACGGAC
>DAIQOB010000467.1:0-2664 GCA_036788075.1 Syntrophobacteraceae bacterium | reverse complement strand
ATCATCATGCGGTTCATCTCAGGAATGCGGGAAGCGGTATCCCATCGCATTCCCATCTATCGCATCATGGATTTGGGTGTTCTGGAAGATATTCATCGCATGAAATATGCTCACAAGGGGGATGACCCGGCTCCTTTTTATGCCATTCTGAAGCGCATCGAGGAGGAGCTGAAGCAGTTCCTGCAGCGGGAAGTCCCTGCGGAGCTCAAGGGAGCCGAAAAGTGACCGCCGGACCGGGCATCGAATACCTGGGGCTTTCTCGTGTCCAAGGACCTCTGATCTTTGTCAGAGGTGTCCGCGACGTGGGTTTTCGGGAAATGGCCGAAGTCGTGGGTCAGGACGGAGAGGTTCGCCTGGGGAGGGTTCTTGCCGTTTCAGAAGATTTGGCCGTGCTCGAAATCTTCGAGGGAACGGTGGGGCTTTCTGCTTTCGACTCTAAAATTCGTTTTCTTGGGCATCCCTTTCAGTACCGGGTCTCCTCCGAAGAGGTCCTGGGGCGGGTATTTGATGGGCTGGGACGTCCCCTGGACGGCGGCCCCCTGCCTCTGTTGGGAAAAGCCAGGGATATCAATGGACTTCCCATAAATCCCGTAGCGCGCCTGTATCCCCAGGATTTCATTCAGACAGGCATTTCGGCCATCGATGGGCTGAATGCACTCGTTCGAGGGCAGAAGCTGCCCGTTTTTTCAGGAAGCGGGCTCCCCCATGCGCAGCTTGCCGCTCAGATTGTCCGCCAGGCGAAGCTGCTCGAAGAAACTGAAAAATTTGCCGTTGTCTTCGCTGCCGTGGGCATCAAACATGAAGAAGCCCAGTTTTTCAGAAAAGACTTCGAAGAAAGCGGGGGCCTCAAGAATGTTTCCATGTTCCTCAATCTGGCTGATGACCCCTCCATCGAGAGACTGATCACGCCGCGCATCGCCCTCACCGTGGCCGAGCACCTGGCTTTTGAGGAAAATATGCACGTCCTCGTCGTCATCAGCGATATGACGAACTATTGTGAGGCGTTGCGGGAAGTTGCCACATCCAAGGGGGAAGTTCCCAGCAGAAAGGGTTATCCCGGCTATCTCTACAGTGATCTGGCCTCCATTTATGAAAGGGCGGGAAGGATCGCTACCGCCCAGGGGTCCATCACACAAATTCCCATCCTGACCATGCCCGATGATGACATCACTCACCCCATCCCGGATCTCACCGGCTATATCACCGAAGGACAGATCGTTCTGGACCGGGGCCTTTTTCAAAAAGGGATCTACCCGCCCATCAGCATCCTGCCATCGCTCTCTCGCCTCATGAGCGACGGTATCGGTGAGGGACGCACCAGGGAAGATCATCGGAATCTGGCCAGTCAGATCTATGCACTCTATGCTCAGGCCAAGCGCGTGGAAATGCTCGTATCCATCATCGGCGAAGAAGATCTGTCGACTCATGACCGGATTTTTCTCAAGTTTTCACAGGAACTTGAAAGACGCTTTCTCGGGCAGAAGCCTCATGAAGACAGACCTGTCTTCGAGACCCTGGACCTGGCTTGGGAACTGGCTATGATCTTCCCGGAAAGGGATCTCAGCAGGGTCAAACCGGAACAGATTGGGGAGCACGGCGTAAAGAAGGGAGTGGCGGCTGATGGAAAGACTGCCCCTTTCGGTCAACAAGAGTAATCTTCTGCATTTGAAGGATGAGCTCTTCTTCGCCAGAGAAGGGTTGGACCTCCTGGACGAAAAAAAGGAAGCTCTCATGGCGCACATCAACACGCTCGCCGGCAAAACGGAGCGGGTGCGGACCGAGATGAATGCTGTTCTCGAGGAGGCGTACGCTCATCTTCGTGAAGCTATCCTGGTGCATGGGCGTTTGGACTGTGAGAGAGCATCCCTCGCTCCGAAGATGGGGGAAGAGGTTCACCTCAGAGAAAAGAGCTTCATGGGGGTGGCCCTTCCCGTTGTGCGCATAGATCTTCCCAAGTTCACGCCGTCCTACGGGTTTCAGAGGACAGGGATCTCCATGGATGCCGTCGCCAGGACGATTCAGGAGGGTATGGAAGTCATTGCGGAGTTGGCTGAAATCGAGGTCGGGTTGTTCCGGTTGATCGCGGAGATCAAAAAACCCATTAAGCGCATCAATGCATTGGAAAACATTCATATCCCCCTTTATGAATCGACCATCAAGCACATGGAAGAGAGCCTGGAGGAAAAGGAGAGGGAATTCCTGTTTCAGATGAAAAGGCAGAAAGCCCGCCAAAGAGAGGCTGCACATGGTTCCATTTAAAAGAATGCTGGTTCCCGTAGATGGGTCGCGCTATTCCCTTGACGCTGTGTGCCTCGCTTCCCAGATGGCGAGATATCATGGTTCGGAGCTCATGATCCTGCATGTAGTGGATGAATCCTTGCTGGACCACTTGGTGCGTTTTACGGAAAAAAGCAAAGAAGCCATTCGGAATGAGCTCAAGGAGTGTGCCCGGGGCTTTCTCGAGGACATGCAACGGCAAGCCTCTCTGGAGTCTGTTTCTTCAGAGATCCTGGTTGAAGAAGGCGTTCCCCATGAAATTATCCTGAAGGAGGCGAATGCATGGGGAGCGGATCTCATCGTCATGGGGAAGCTGGGGCGCAGAGGGGTTTCCAAGATCCTCCTGGGAAGCGTTGCCGAGCGCGTGATTGAATTTTCCGACATTCC
>DAIQOB010000466.1:0-2670 GCA_036788075.1 Syntrophobacteraceae bacterium | reverse complement strand
GCATCATGACGGTAGAGGCTGGAACCGCATGAGCAGCGGCTGTGCAGTCCGGCTCATGGGAGTCTGGGGCACTTCCGAGAATGATGTGTTCGCCGTGGGGGCACGGGGCATCATTCTCCATTATGACGGCAGGGAGTGGCAGCAGGTGGCGAGCGGAACACAGGTCGATCTCTACAGCGTCTGGGGATTTTCTCCCCGGGATGTCTATGCTGTGGGTTCAGAAGGGGTCATTCTCCATTACGACGGGTCAGCCTGGACGAGGATGACCGTCAACACCCAGGCCGGATTGATGGGAATCTGGGGCCGCAATGAGATCGACCTCTACGCGGTCGGTTCCGGCGGCGCCATTCTTCACCACAGCGGGGAGGGCTGGCAGGAGCGGTAGGCTTTGTAAATCCCGCGCTTTGGTTATCCTTGACAAAAAAGGGGTTGCGATTTCTCGCAACCCCTTTTTTGTCTGGCAGGCCAGGAGGGATTCGAACCCCCAACCCTCGGATTTGGAGTCCGATGCTCTAACCGTTAGAGCTACTGGCCTACAGGTGGAAATCTATATAAAGGTTTCTCAGGGGGATGTAAAGAAAAATGAGCATGGGTCGAGAAATTGAGGGGTTCGGGGCGCATTTCGACCGCGTTCTCAGAGCCTTCAGTATAGATAGAGAAAATAAATTATATTCATTTCTCAAAATTTTCTGTCGACTCCGTTGTAAATAGAATCATGTTTGGTTAATGTTATTACATAGAATTTCCGTATATCCATGCAAATCAGAAGGACAGAGTAAAAAGTGAGGGGAGATCATGAAAATCAAATATTGCCAAAAATATGAAAAATATGTGAGTCAGCAGCACTGCGAGTTCTTCAACGAAGGTGAGAAGTGCGAGTTTTTCAGCCCCAGGTGCTGGAACAGTATCCGCGATCTGCTGGAGGACCAGGGGCGGCCCAAATGGGAAGTCAACGCCATCATCAAGCCCTTCAAATGCAACCTGCTGGATCGGAGATACTTGAACATTCTGAACGAGAAGAAGCGCCTTCGGCGGGGATCGGCTGCGTTGAGAGCCTGAAATGGGAGTCTTCAGTGCAAAAGTAGTGGATAGGCGTTCATCCTTGTTTCGTGGACTTTTGAATTCCATTCTGAGAACACCTCTTTCATTGATGTCCGCTCACCTCTTGTGTTAATAACATACGCTCAAAACCATCCCGGATCTGACAAGCTTCCATGAGAGTTTTCCGAAGCCGGTTCGGCGTCAGGGTGCCTGTCGTGTCAGGAAGCGTGAGAGATCCTTTTCTGCCGGTATGCTCTCCTGACATCGTTTTGTCGGATGGAGCGATTCAAATTTCGCTTCGAGGGCGTGTTCAGGGAGGCGTACGGAAACAACTCCCTCCATGCTCTGCCGGCAGTGCTGTTGACTCAAGCAACTTTCGCCATTTCGGAGAAAGCCGGAATCCAGGAAAATGAAGCCTTCCCGGACCCCGGTTTTCACCGGCGTGACGTCAAGTCAACACCATTGGGCTCCGTCGAAGGGGAACTTTTCTACAGGGGCTGCCTTCATGCAGCAGAATTGCGGAGAGGCACCCGTGGCCATGCGTACTGTGTATTGTAGGAGCGAGCTGTCATTCCTTCTCTAAGAGAGTGAGCGCAGGTATGTTCAAGAAACTATTGGTTGCAAATCGTGGAGAAATTGCCATCCGCATCATACGGTCCGCCCAGGAGCTGGGGATCAAGACCGTAGCCATCTATGAGGAGACGGACAAGGCGGCAATGCATATCATGCGGGCCGATGAAGCCGTTTGCATCGGTTCCGGTCCTCGCAAGGACTACCTCAGCATCGAACGGATCATCCAGGCTGCCAAGACGACGGGAGCGGAAGCCATTCACCCCGGCTATGGATTTTTGGCGGAAAATCCCAACTTTTCCAAGCAATGCACGGAAGCAGGCCTCGCATTCATCGGGCCGCCCCCCCAGGTCATCATCGACATGGGGAGCAAGGTCATCGCCCGTAAGATCATGCAGGATGCCGGCATTCCCGTCATACCGGGCACGCCCGTCCTGGACCTGGGGGAGGCCGGTGAAAAGCAGGCGGTGCGCTTTGCCGAAGAGCAGGGATTCCCTATCATGGTGAAGGCCGTGGCGGGCGGCGGCGGCCGCGGAATTCGCCTTTCCAGGGATAAGGACGAGCTGCTGAGGAACCTGAAAGTTGCCCGCTCCGAGGCCAAAATGGCCTTTGGAAATGATGAGATTTATCTCGAAAAAAGCCTCATCAATCCCCGGCACGTGGAAGTCCAGATCCTTGCCGACGATCATGGGACCGTCATCCACCTGGGGACGCGGAATTGCTCCATCCAGCGGCGCCACCAGAAGATGATCGAAATCGCTCCCGCAGACCTCCCCAGGCCGCTCCTCGACCGTATTTGCGAAACGGCGGTCCGGGCAGGCGAAGCCTGCTATTATCTCAACGCAGGGACGGTGGAATTCCTGCTGGACGAGGAAGACCGCTTTTATTTTCTGGAAGTCAATACCCGCATCCAGGTGGAGCACACCGTGACGGAAGTGATCACCGGGGTGGATATCGTTCGCGAGCAGATCCGTATCGCATCGGGTGAACCCCTGTCCCTGGCGCAGGAGGATGTGACCTTCAGGGGAGTGGCCATTGAGCTGCGGATCAACGCCGAAG
>DAIQOB010000465.1:0-2673 GCA_036788075.1 Syntrophobacteraceae bacterium | reverse complement strand
ATGTGCTGCACGACATCTCGTCCAATTCGGGGGACTTCAAGTCCGCCCTGGAAAAGTACCGCTCCGTCGTATCGCGATACCCGCAAAGCCCCATGGCGGACGATGCGCTCTATTTGCGGGGCATTCTGCTCCAGGGGCGGGACCCCGCCGCCGCTTACCTGGAATTCAGAAAGGTGGAGCTTCTCTATCCCACCGGGGATATGCGGCCCAGAGCCAGGCAGAAAGCAGAGGAGCTCGGCCGGAAACTGGGATACGCCGGTGCCGGACAGACGGGGTCGGAAGAGCGGGAGGGGACCGTCAAGACGAGAGAAAAAGGCCGTCCTGGTGAAAGCGTCCCCGCGGCGGGAACAGGCTCGCCTCCCAAAGCCGATCTCAGCCGACTGACGGACATCAGGCATTGGACGGGCTCCGATTACACGCGTGTCGCCCTTTACACCAATGCGCCCGTCCAATTCAAAGAAAAGGCAATCCCTTCAGATCCCCAGAGAAAGCAGCCTGGAAAGATTGTTGTGGATCTCGACAACTGCAGGGTGCGACCCGGATTGAAGACGAAGATCCCCGTGATGGACGCCTTCCTGCAGGATGTGCGGGCAGAGGCCACCAGCCCCCAGGGAACGCGCATCGTCCTCAACACGGAGGCGGTGGACAGCTACCGCGTCTTTTCCATGTCCGACCCTTTCCGCGTCATCATCGATGTCCGCAGGAAGACCGGCCAGGAGGACGCCCAGCCCCGGGACAGGGCCTCCCCTCCCCCGGCTGCTCCCCTCCCCAGTGTGGCTCGCCAGCTGGGTCTGAACGTAAAGCGCATTGTACTGGACCCGGGGCATGGAGGCAAAGACAAGGGGGCCATCAGCCCCAACGGGGTTTACGAAAAGAACATCACCCTGGCAATTGCCAAAGCACTGAAGAAGGTCCTGGAGACTACGACGGAATGTGAAGTCATCCTGACGCGTACGCGGGACAAATTCCTCTCCCTGGAGGAGCGCACGGCCATTGCCAATGCCCGTAAAGCCGATCTTTTCATCTCCATCCATACCAACGCTCATGAGGACAGGAGTCTTTTTGGAACGGAAACCTACTTTTTGAACCTCGCCAAGGACAAGGAGTCGGCACGGGTCGCGGCCTTTGAAAATGCCGTATCTTCCAAGAATGTCAGTGATCTGGAGGCTATTTTACAGGACCTGATGCTCAGCACCAAAATCAATGAATCGGCTCAACTGGCACGGCAGGTTCAGCAGCATCTCATCAGCAGGCTCAAGGTCAGCTACGAGGGTATCAAAGACCTGGGCACCAAACAGGCCCCCTTCTATGTGCTCCTGGGGGCGGAAATGCCCAGCATACTCATCGAGACGGCCTTCATCACCAACGAACGGGAGGAAAGTCGTTTGAAGGACAAGATTTTTCAGGAAAAACTGGCCAAGGCCATCAGCGTCGGCATTCAGTCGTACATCCAACAGATGAAGGGCCTTGCCAGGATGGGAGCTGCTTCATGAACCAGCACCCTCCCACGGAAATCCCTGCCGGGACCATTCTCGAATTCTTCGAATCGCGGGAAATTCTATGCGGGGTCAGCCTCGCCACAAAAAACAGCCGCCTGACACTCCTGACGGAACAGAACCGTGAAATCAACCTCGCCCAGAGCCGGGTCATTCATGCCGGCAGCCAGGCTCTCAATGCCAAGCTGAGCCGGGACGAACTGGTGCAGAAACTGGTCACTGTGGCAGCCGTGCGCAGGAGCCTCATGCAGGAGGTCAATATTGAGGAGCTCTGGTCCCTGGTGCAAGGTGAAGAGGAAGGCCTCACCGCCCGCGATGCCGCCGAATTGATCTTCAGCGACGCCATAACGGACAACCACGTCGCGGCCGCTCAGCGCGCCCTCCTGCAGGATCGGACTTTTTTTCAGTTCAAGGATGGGAAATTTTTCCCCCGTTCAGAGGAAAAGGTGGAGCAGAGACGCCTGGAAATCCAGCGGGAGGAGGAAAAGGAGGCCCGGCTGGAGGCAGGCTCCCAGTGGCTGCAGGCAATCTGGAACCGCAAGGGACGGGGTGATGCCGGCATCAACGCTCCTTGGCCGAGCCTCATCGAGGATCTCAAGGCTTTTTGCCTTTTCAACCAGGACGCCGCATCGTACCCGTTTCTGAAGGAGCTCTTCAAGAGAACCAGCGTTCCTCCCCTGCCTCAATCAGCCTTTCGGATTCTGCTGCGGCTGGGGATCTGGCACGAAAACGAAAACCTCTACCTGCTGGAACAGAACATCTCCCCTGAATTCTCCAAAGAAATTGAGGATCTGGCCAACGATCTCTCTGCCGCCGACATTCATAGCCTCGGGGACAGGGAACAGCGACGCGATCTGAGGTCTCTCCACACCTTCACCATCGACGGGGCTCAAACCCGCGATTATGACGATGCCCTGAGCCTGGAGATCCTGGAAGACGGCCTGTTTGAAATTGGAATACATATCGCCGATGCGGCCGAATTCGTCGCCAAAGGCAGTCCCCTGGATCTGGACGCCCAGGAAAGGGCCAGTTCCATCTACCTGCCCGATGCAAGGATCTCCATGCTGCCCCCGGCTCTCTCGGAGGGGATCTGCAGTTTGAAGGCCGGCGAAGATCGCCTCGCTCTGAGCTTCCTTCTGCGGATGGATGCCGGGGGAGAAATCCAGAGCCGGGAGAT
>DAIQOB010000464.1:0-2688 GCA_036788075.1 Syntrophobacteraceae bacterium | reverse complement strand
CCCATGGATATCCCCGAGTCGGTAGTGAGCGCCAGCGGCGCAGGGGCCCTCTGTGGCCAGCTTCTTTCCTACCGCCGCGGGCGTTTGGCCAGGGAGCGGGTGTATCCCCCGGAGAGAGATGTCTCTGCAGAGGAGACCCGAATCGGGGTCTTTGTGTGCAACTGCGGCGCGAATATCGGACGAGTCGTCAATGTTCCCTCCACCGTGGAATATGCACTGACCCTTCCCAATGTTGTTTACGCTCAGGAACAGCTTTTCTCGTGCGCCACCAATTCCGCCAAGGAAATTACGGACGTGGTGAAAGAAAAAGGGCTCAATCGCGTGATCGTCGCCGCGTGCACCCCCAGGACGCACGAGCCGGTATTCCGGGACACGCTTCGAGAAGCCGGGCTCAACCAGTATTTCTACGACATGGCCAACATTCGAGAACATTGCTCCTGGGTCCATTCCCGGGAAAAGGAAGAGGCGACCCAGAAGGCGAGGGACCTGATCCGTATGTCGGTGGCTCGATCCATGCTCCTGGAGCCCCTTCAGGAATTCGATCTGCCGGTCAACAGGAAAGCGCTGGTGGTGGGAGGCGGCATAGCAGGAATGACCAGTGCCATGAGCCTGGCGGCTCAGGGATTTGAGGTCTACCTGGTGGAAAAGGAGAAAGACCTGGGCGGCATGGCGCGAAGAATCCATTCCACCCTGGGAGGACTGGATGTGCAGGCCTACCTGGCGGACCTGATCCAAAAAGTTTACCGGCATCCTCTGATTCATGTGGCCACGGACGCCGTCATCACGGACGCGTCCGGTTATGTCGGGAATTTTGTCACCAGGGTCAAGTCCGATCGAGGGCTCCAGGAGATCCGGCATGGAGCGGTGGTCCTTGCAGTCGGCGCGGCCGAATACAAACCGACTGAATATCTCTACGGTGAAGACGACAGGGTGTTGACCAACCTGGAGCTGGAAGAGCGCATCGCCGGGCGGGACGAAGCGCTGCTCAGCTCCGGGAGCGTGGCGATGATTCAATGCGTGGGTTGCAGAAACGAAGACAGAAACTACTGCTCACGGATATGCTGCAGCCACTCCATAAAGAACGCTCTGGAGCTGAAAGAGTTGCGGCCCGAGATGGATATCCATGTGTTCTATCGAGACATGATGACCTATGGGCCGGCCGAGGATTATTACCGGGAAGCGTCCGAAAAAGATGTCAAGTTCATCCGCTATGAGCCGCAGGACTGCCCCCGGGTGGAAGTGGTGGCGGAGGACGGTCGATCGGTCTTACGGATCACCGCAAACGATCCTGTCCTGCGTGAGGCGCTCGCCATCAATGCAGACGTCCTCTCATTGGCTGCCGCCGTTGTCCCCTCCGAAGGCGTTCAGGACGTGTCGAAACTATTCAAGGTGGCTTTGAGCCCCGAGGGCTTCTTTCAGGAGGCTCACGTCAAATTGAGGCCCGTGGATTTTGCGGCCGACGGCGTTTTCCTGTGCGGGACGGCCCACTATCCCAAGCATATCCCGGAAGCCATCAGCCAGGCTTATGGTGCTGCCGGCAGGGCCGCCGTCCTTCTTTCGCAGGATTCCGTCACGGCGTCCGGCTCAGTTTGCGATGTGCAGGAGAGCATGTGTATTGCGTGCGGCGCCTGCGCCTCGGCTTGCACGTACGGCGCCATCAGGCTTGAGGACACCCGGCAGGGACAAAAGGCCAAGGTCATTCCCGTTCTCTGCAAGGGATGCGGTCTGTGCAATTCCAAGTGCCCCACGGGTGCCATTTTTCTGAAGCACTACACCGATGCGGAGATCGAGGCGCAAATCCTTGCGGCGCTCGCCAACCATTGAGACTGAAACCATTTATCCATGAGTCACGGCTGACAGGGGAGTGAAAATAACATGAGCACAGGGATAGAGTTCAAACCGAGGATCATAGGCATCTTGTGCAACTGGTGCTGCTATGGCGGGGCCGACCTTTGTGGCGTTTCCCGCTTTCAATATCCGCCCTATTTACGGGTGATTCGTGTGATGTGCTCCGGGAGGGTCGATCTCAAGTTCATATTCCTGGCTTTGTCCAACGGAGCGGACGCCGTCTTTGTCGGCGGCTGCCACCTGAACGACTGCCATTATAACCCTGAAGGAAATTACGATGCATTGAGCATGTCCAAGTTGTGCAAAAAGCTCCTGGAGCATGCGGGAGTGGACCCTGCCAGATTGAGGCTGGAATGGGTGTCTGCCGGTGAAGGAATCCGCTTCGCCGACATCATGAACGACTTTGGAATTAAAGTGAAGCAGATGGGGCCTCTCGGCAGGAGTGAGGGAAAAGACGGGAATGAGCTGAAGCGGAGAATGGAAGAGATCGCAAAGCTCATCCCCTACATCAAGCTGGTGAAGAAGGAAAAGCTGGCGCTCCATTCGCACAATGAAAAAGACTATGAGGAGCTCTACACCACCGAGGAGATAGAAGCACTCTTTCGTGAGGTGCCTTCTTATTACATCGATCCGGAAGAATGCCAGGCATGCATGACTTGCGCCAGGAGATGCCCAGTCGATGCCATCGCGGGCGGGAAAAACGTTATCCATGTCATTGACCAGGAGAAGTGCATCAAATGCGGGACCTGCCTTGAAGTATGCCCTCCCCGATTCGGCGCGGTGATGAAGATCATCGGTGAGCCCGCTCCAGCTCCGATTCCTGAAGAGTTGCGACTGATC
>DAIQOB010000463.1:0-2700 GCA_036788075.1 Syntrophobacteraceae bacterium | reverse complement strand
CAGGCTCAGGGCGAACGGTTTGTTTTGTTAGAAAACTTTTGCTAAGGTACTTATTCATTATCCCCTGGAATTCTCAAAGACGAAAACGGTCTTGTATTCATTTTCATCGACCTTGAGTCGAGCCGAAAATTCCTTCCCTTTTTTGGAAATGAATCCGTGCAGGAGCTGTGTTTCACCGTGGCTCAGCAGGTCCTTGACCGCCTCCAGGGGCAGCTCGAGGCCGGCGATGACCTTCCAGACGACGAAGCGGCATCCCCCGTCGGCGTCCCGCCAGTTGGCGCATCCAAAGCCTTTCTTGCCTTCCACGACATCCCCGCCGCAACGGGGACACCGCCCCAGCACTTCTGGTGCCTCGGGGGGCGATGAAGAGGAAGATGCGCTTTCCTCGGGAGCCTGCTCAACGGGAACGAAGCGTGTCACCCACACCCTTTCCGTCTCATCCCGTTCGAGCTTCAACTCGGCGGTAAATTCCCGGCCGTCCTTGGATCGAAAGTGCATGGGCGGTGTGGTTTTCCCCGCCAAGAGAGCGCGCAGGGTTACCGGCCAGATTTTTTGCCCGTCGATTTCCTTCCACACCACAAAGCGGCACCCGCCGTCTTTTTCCCGCCAATTGGAGCACCCGAAGCCCTTTTTGCCCTCGATGATTTCCCCGCCGCACGCCGGGCATTTCCCCAGCGTCGCCGGCATCCCCTGCCCGCCTTCACTCATCTTGAATTCCTCCACTCCATTTTGGACAAATTCCCGTATCCCACGCATGAATGCCTCAGGATCCCCCTCTCCCAGGGCGATCTTCTCCAACTCCATTTCCCAGCGCGCCGTTTCTTCCGGCGTGGCGATCGCTCTTGCACGTTCGAACCGGCGCAGTCGATCGATCAGGAAGCACCCCTTCTCGGTGGGATACAATTTCTTTTTCTCCCGGACAATGTATTTTCTTAGAAGCAGGGTTTCGATGATTTGGGCCCGAGTCGCCTGAGTCCCCAGGCCGATGTCTCCCTTGAAAATCTTCTGCAGCTCCTCCTCGGTGACATAGCGGGAGGGATTGGTCATGTCCTTGAGGAGCAACGCCTCCGAATATTCAGGAGGGGGCTGCGTCATTTTCTCCTCGAGCCTGGCCTCCTCCACCTCAGCCGGATCCCCCCGCTCCAGGAGAGGCAGGTTTTCCTCTTCCGGCTCCTCTTCGGGGCTGGCAGACTGGGGAGTCTCTTTCAATCCGTAGACCGCTTTCCAGCCTGGAACGAGCGGTCGGCTCCCCTTGGTGCGGAAGGTCTCGCCCAGGACATCGGTGACGATGAGGGTGGCTTCATATTCGTAATCCGGATGGAAAGCGGCGGCAAAACGCTTCAACACCAAGTCGTAGACTTGAGCCTGCTCCCGAGTCGCACCCTGCGGCAGAGGTGCCAGAGGGATCAGGGCATGGTGATCGGTGAGCTTGGCATCATTGAAAACGCGTTTATTGGTCGTGCTGATGCGGTTCTGCTGCACGCCTGCAAAAATCTCGGGTGAGGCTTTGGCGAGCTTGGCGACGATCTTCCGCGCGAGGTCCACATTCTGGCTGCCCAGGACCCTGGAATCCGTACGCGGGTAGGACAGGCATTTCTTTTCCTCGTAGAGCGCCTGGGCAATATCCAGGGTATCCTTGGCCGAGAGGCCGAGCTTGGAATTGGCCTCTCGCTGCAGATCCGTAAGGGAATAAAGGAGCGGTGGGGGGAGCTTCTTTTTTTCGCGCTTGACGGACCGGACTTTGCCCTTTTCGTTCGCCACCCGGGATAGGATCGCTTCGGCGGCGCCCTTCTCCTGGAAACGATCGTCTTCCCCCTTGAACCAGGTGCCCCACCAGGCTCCCTTCTCGTTGGAAAAATTGGCGCGCAGCAGCCAGTAAGGTTTGGGAATAAAATCGTCCCGTTCCCGCTTCCGTTCCACCAAGAGCGCCAGGACAGCTGTCTGCACCCTTCCCACGGAAAAGACATTTCGGGAAGCCCCCCTCAACTTCAGCGTGGCGGCGCGGGAGAGATTCATCCCCACGAGCCAGTCGGCGATCTGCCTGGACTGGCCGGCATTCCAGAGACGGTCGTACTCGGAGGCGGGCTTGAGGTTCTGGAGGGTTTCCCGCACCACCTGCTCCGTCAGGGCCTGAGAAGTCCAAAAACGGTACATCTCTCCCCGCGGCGACTGCACCTCCACCGTCCCCAGGATGGTGCGGGCGATCACCTCGCCCTCGCGCCCGGCGTCCGTGGCGATGACGATCTTTCCCACATCCTCTCTCTGAATTTGCCGTTGGATGACGGCCAATTGCTTTTCGGACCTGGAGATGGGCTTGTACTTGAGGCTTGCGGGGAGGATGGGGAGGCTTTCCAGGCTCCATTTCTTCCATCGTGCTTCGTAGTCTTCAGGCTCAGCGAGTTCCACGAGATGCCCGACAGCCCAGGTGATGACATATCCGTTTCCTTCGAGGAAACCGTCCCTTTTTCCGGAAACACCCAGAGCCCTGGCAAAATCCCGGGCCACCGAGGGTTTCTCCGTCAAAACCAGTGTGAGCACCCGTACTCCTCATTGAAATCCATCTACTCGCCCTTTTTGCGTTTTATCTTCCTGGGCAGCACAATGGTGAAGGTAGACCCCTTTCCCAGGGTACTGGCCACATAGACCCGCCCCCCGTGGCCTTCGACAATGGCTTTCACCGTGGCCAGTCCGATCCCGTAG
>DAIQOB010000462.1:0-2707 GCA_036788075.1 Syntrophobacteraceae bacterium | reverse complement strand
CGATGTATTGTAAAAATGAATAGCAGGCGTATTCCTACCGGTGGGGATGAGCATCACCGAGACCATGAACACATTGGAGGGTACTGAATCATCTCAAGAGGCAGGCTTCGGAATAGCCAGACATCGCCCCACCCTCCCGGAGGTACGGTCCGACACTGCAGACCCGGCCGGATTCATAGATCACCAGCGTCTCGGCGAAGGCCTCTATGTCTTCGGGATCATGAGTGATCATGATGACGGGAATATCGAACCGGGCCTGGATTTCGGAGAGCTCCCTGCGGAGCTTTACGCGCAGGAGGGTATCCAGGGCCGAAAAGGGCTCGTCCAGGAGGAGGATGTCCGGCTTGCACACCAGAGCACGCGCCAGGGCCACACGCTGCTTCTGGCCTCCCGAGAGATCGAAGGGAAAGCTCTCCGCCAGGTGGGATATCTCGAAGAGATCGAGGATTTCCTGAACGCGGCGCCTGTCCGGCTTGGAAAGGCGCCATCGGAAGCCCTTCTTCAGAGGAAAACCCACGTTTTCCGCAACACTGAGATGTGGAAAAAGAGCATAATCCTGAAATAGATAACCGATCCCACGATTCCGAGAGGGGATATTGATCCCCGCCTCCGCATCGAAAAGGACGCGACCGTTCAGGGCAATCCTCCCCGCGTCCGGAGTGGCGAGGCCCGCCACTGACTGAAGGGTAAGGGTCTTCCCCGACCCCGAAGGCCCGAACAGGACGACAAACCGCTCCTCGGAAGTGAACTCCGCCTTGAGCCTGAAGCTCCTCCCCCGGGATACCAGCTCCTTCTCCACATCCACATGGATCAGCATGTCACGGTTTTCCAAACCCATACCGCGAAAGGATTTCCTGGCCTTCCGCGCTCAGGATGAAATCGACGAAACGCTGCGCCAGCTCTTTTTTCTGTGTCGCAGCCAAGACTGCTACAGGATAAACTATCGGCTGGTGTTTTTCCATTTTGGCAGCCACACGCACCTTCTCTTTGGCGACGGCCGCATCGGTGGCAAAAACGAAACCGGCGTCCACTTCCCCCCGGCTGACATAGTCGAGCACCTGGCGCACGGTATCCGCCGGGATGAACTTGGGACCCAGCGTTTCCCACAGGCCCTCATTCGTCAGGGCTTCCTGAGTATACCGTCCAACCGGGACCGTTTCAGGTTTTCCAAGGGCAATTTTGCTCACATCCTTTTGGGTGAGGTCCTGGGCGCTCTTGATGGAAAGCTTGGACGCCGCCGGCACGATGAGAACCAGGCTGTTGCTGACAAAGTCTTTTCGCGAATCATCGAGAATCAGCTTCTTTTCCTTCGCCTGGTTCATGGTCTTCTGATCCGCTGAAGCGAAAACATCCACGGGCGCGCCCTGCTCGATCTGCTGAAGGAGAGCTCCTGAAGCCGCAAAATTGAAAATGATCTTTGTGCCAGGATGGAGGCTCTCGAATTTGGTGCCAAGCTCGGTGAAGGCATTGGTCAAACTTGCCGCAGCGGAAACCGTGAGTTCCTGGTCAGCGGAGGATCTCTCTGCAAACGACAAAGACAGCGCGGCCATGAAGAAAACCGCTGTAAAAAAAACGGAAAACTTTCTTTTCATCGATCAACCTCCTTCAAATACTGGGTTTTAAGAATTTTGCCCGAAGAAACGAGGACCACTATGCATACCGCCGATGTGATGAGGACAAGAAGGGTCGCCAGGCGATCATTCCCGGCCTGGACCGCATCGTACACTGCAAGGGAAAGGGTCTGGGTCTTTCCGGGCAGGTTGCCCGCCACCATCAGGGTGGCTCCAAATTCCCCCATGGCACGGGCAAAAGCGAGCATGGCTCCCGCCATGATTCCCCGCCATGCCAAAGGGAAGGAAACGCGGGAAAAAACCTCCAACTCCGACAGGCCGAGGGTGCGCGCCGCCTTCTCGAGATTGGGATCGACGCTCTCGAAGGCGCTTCGGGCCGCTTTGTATACCAGCGGAAAGGATACCACCATGGAGGCCAGCACCGCTCCCTGCCAGGTAAACATGAGCGTTATTCCCAGCGCTTCGTAGAGCCAGCGGCCGATCCAGCCGTTCCGGCCGATCAGCACGATGAGGTAATAGCCCAAGACCGTGGGGGGCAGGACGAGAGGCAGTGTCAGGAGCGCGTCGAGCCATTCTCTTCCCGGAAACCGGAAGCGGGCAATGCAGAAGGCGAGCGCCACCCCAGCCAGAAAGGCGGCCAGGGTGGCCAGACCCGCCACTTTGAGGGTCAAAAGAAGGGGTGTCAAGCTCTTCAGCAGCATCATTCCCCCGAATCTTTTCTATCCAGCGTCCCATAGGCCTTGCGGCTGGAGCGGTTGCGGCACTCATGCGCCAAGAAAAATGTAGTGTATAAAATATTATTGACATCTATAAAATACTTTAATAGCCTCCCCAATGTGCATTATGTCGTGTATAGACGATACTAGTATCCCACTTTCCTTTGGAAATCAAGATGGAAAGGCTTTGCGCCATTGCTAAACCGCGCACGATGTTGTTCGCGGTTGAGGCGCAGGTTTTTTCATACCACCCAACTCGGGAGAGCGCCGTGAATGGAAAGAATGAAGATTTTCAGAGGCTCCTGGATGAAGCGGTGAGGTTCCATGGGCACCTGTGCGGGGGTCAAATACTCGGTGTGAGGATGGCCATGGTCGGCTTGAGGGAACTGGAGATCAAAGATCCTCGAGGGAGGGAAGGCA
>DAIQOB010000461.1:0-2711 GCA_036788075.1 Syntrophobacteraceae bacterium | reverse complement strand
GAGAAGGTCACCAAAAAGGAAAAATTGTGGTCAAGAATTCCAGAGTCACCGCCGATTGATCAAAGTGTACAAGAAATGGCACCAGTTTGTTCCCTAACAGGGAATTCATTCTATACATGCGCAAAGTGTCAGTGCCCACCATTCCACGGAGTTTTTGGGCGAAATGAACTGCAATTTCAAACGACTGAGGAAAACTCACCCTGGATGCTCGTTCTACCAGCATGGGAGGCTGCATCTAAAGCTCCCTGCAACTGTCATTCTCCTCCTGATTTCGCTGACGCTCTCCGGCTGCATTTCCATGCTCAACATGCACTCTCCGGCGATGATCACGGTCCGCCCCGTAGATGTCTTCGTCCAATCGAGCGCCCTGCTCAATCCCTCCCGTACCATGGGCATCACGCGGTTTGCCGGTCCCTCCCATTTCCCGGAAGCCGGCGAGGAGGTCGCCACCATCGTTCAGCAGGAGCTTCTCAAGCGATCTGTTTTCCGGCAAACTTTGATCATCCCCCGCACGGTTCAATCCAGCGAGGAAGCGATATATTGGAGTCAGAAGGAAGGCTGTGACCTCGTCATGTTGGCCGGCATCCCCTACGTCTTTGACGGCTCAGGCAGATTGACGACCCACTTGACGCTGCAGGTGGAGATCTGGGATGTGCGCACGTCGAACCGGCTCTGGTATTTTCAACAGGAGGCATTCTCTACGCCGGGTGCCGACGCCGATTTCTACTGGACGACCATAGCCGGCGATTCTGCGGTACGGTACACGGTGCTTGCCAGAGAGCTGGGCGCACAGATGGCGGACCTGCTGGCGGTCCCCCCGGTGCCCGCCGGCACAATCCCATGGTGTCTTTAACGCATTACCATTATTTATTTTTTATCAAAATGGAGAAGAATATGGGGTCCCCAATACTACGTCATAGGAGTTATGCCGGGAAAGACAACACCCCTGCCCCCTCAAGGGGGGAATCGCACCGTCCCATGGGATAAAAACTTTCGCCAATCTGTATTAGTCTGAGGGGACAACATCCATCGCCAGGAACGACAATCGGAGGAAAAGGTGACAGCGCCCATAAAGATACTCATTGCCGATGACGATGATATGTGCCGGGAAGTCCTTCGCGATGCCATACAGGGCCAAGATGTTTCCATCAGGATCACGGCCGACGGCGTGGAAGCCCTGGAGGCCCTCGAGGCCGCATCTTATGACATCCTCATTACAGACCTGAACATGCCCCGCATGGATGGACTCTCACTGCTGGGGCATGCCCGTGAACTCTACCCTCATATCCTCACCATCATCATCACGGGGTTCGGCAGCCTGGAATCGGCCATCGAGGCCATTCGCCGCGGCGCGTATGACTACGTGCAAAAGCCCTTCAAGCTGGAAGAAATTTCCGTTGCCATCAGAAACGCCAAGGAGAAAATCACCATCCTCCGAGAAAAAAAACAGTTGCTGCTCGACCTGGAGGAAGCGCATCGGAAGCTGCAGGGATATGCGGCCGCTGCACCTGAAAAACCAAGCGGCGCTGAGGATGACACCAACAAAGTGGCGGATGGCGAAGGCGGTACGTTTTATCTCTTTCCTCGCCACAACCTGCCTCTCTCCTTTCTGCAGGCGCCCACTCCAAGTACCGAGCGCATCCTTACAGAACTGGAACGACTCAAGAAGCTGAAGCAGGAACGGACCATCAATGATGTGGAGTTCGAACGGCTCAAAGGCCTGATCATGGAAAAAGCCGGTTTCGGCAGTTCATGAATATCTATACTTGAAAATAAATGCGGCAGGGGAGTATCGTTGGATCGTAGTTTTTTGGTACCTTGGGATGGATCCGCTCGAGATTGAAATGTAATGATGAAAATGGACAAGGCCATTCAGCAGGAAGAAGAAGACATCCTGGAGACTCTGCCCGAGGAATACCTGGAACTGCTCCTCCAAAAAGACCGGCATGGGCAATGGGGGCAGTGGATCCATGGACTGATCCACAACATCAATGGACCTCTCCAGAATATCTCCATCCTGGGGGAGATGCTGGAGCAGGGACAAGCGCGCATCAGTCAGCCGCCCCCAACCACCGATTCCCCGGAGTACGGGGTATGGCAGCAGGCGGCTGAAAAACAGGCGCATCGCTTGAAACAGTTGAACCAGCAGGTGGGTCTGCTGGGAGAAATGCTCCAGGATTTCATGCAGCTTCACCAGGTCGAGCAGTCTGATTCCGAGGTGGACCTGAAGTTTGTCATCGTTAAGCTGGCACGCGTCTTCCGTGCGGACCCTTTTTTCAAGCACCAGGTGAAGCTCGAGCTTCAGCTCAACGAGACCCTGCCTTTCGTACGCCTCCGCGGCCGGGATCTGGTTCCCGCCCTCGTCCACATCATCGACAATGCCCTCATTGCCATGAGGCAATCCCCGGAAAAAAGACTGACCATCCAGAGCCGTCTCAAGGATAAGCAGATCCAAATCATCATAAAGGATTCAGGCTGTGGACTTCCCGGAAAGAGCGGAGGGGGGCGCATGTTCGAGCTTTTTCATTCTCAGTGGCACCCGTCTCTGGCACAGACATGGGCAAACGAAAAACACTTCGGCTTCGGTTTGTTTGCCGCTCAGCGGCTGCTCAGCCCTTACGGAGCAGAGGTTTCCCTGCACCATGACGGGGAAGGCACCTCCACTGTGCTCACCATCCCCCTGCCCACCTGATACAGGTTGGCCAAGGTTT
>DAIQOB010000460.1:0-2716 GCA_036788075.1 Syntrophobacteraceae bacterium | reverse complement strand
CGAGCATGACCAGGGGCGCTGAAAGGTAGAGAGGGTGCGTCTGAAGCAGGAGGCCGAGGCCGATGGTGCCGAAGGCCACGTGCGCCAGGCCGTCCCCGATGAGGGAATACCGGCGCAGCACCAGGAAGACTCCCAATGAGGAGCAGCTCAGGGCGATGAAAATCCCCGCCAGGAGCGCACGCTGAATAAAACCATAGTGAAGGGCCCCTAGCAATTCATCCAACGATACAGCTTCCTTTGTGCTGATGACAGATCATGTGCTGCGCGTGCTCGCCGAAATAATCCGTCATCCTTTCCGACCGGCAAAATTGTCCGAAGTCCCCAAAAAACACCACGCTGCGGTCCAGGTAAAGGAGCTTGGAGGCATATTCGCCTATGGTCCCACTGTCGTGGGTGATGATGACAATGGTCTTGCCTTCTTTGTGGTTGAAGCCATCCAGGGTCTCGTAAAAGCGCTCGCGCGTGGTGGGGTCGAGGGCCACGGTCGGTTCATCGAGAAACAGGACCTCCGGGTCCGAGGCCAGGGCACGGGCCAGGAACACGCGCTGGCGCTGCCCCCCCGAAAGCCGCTCGATCATCTTTTTTTTGAGGTCCTGGATGCCCAGGATTTCCAGGACCTCATCGACCTTCTCCCCATCCGGGCGGCCCAGCCGTTTGGGAAAACGCTTGCGCGAGAGGAGCCCCGAAGCCACGACCTCCCCCACCGTTGCGGGAAATCCCCGGTGAGCCCCTTCAAACGCCTGGGGCACATACCCGATCCGGTACCATTCGCTGAATTGACCCCTCTCCGTCCCGAAAAGACGGATTTGACCCGACACGGCCTCCACCAGCCCCAGGCAGCAGCGTACGAGCGTCGTCTTCCCCGAGCCGTTGGGACCCACGATCCCCAGGTAGTCACCCGCCATGACGTCGAAGCTCACTCTCGAGAGGACCTCCACATCCTGGTACAGTACCGATAGATCGACGACCTCCAGGACTTTCATGGACATTCCAGGCCTTCCTTCAAGCGTTTGAGGTTTCCCTCCATGATGGAGAGATAGGTGGCCCCGCCGGCCAGCTCATCCCTGGTGACATTGTGGGCTCCGTGGAGCAGCAGAAGCCGGGCTCCCGTCTCTTCCCGGATAATGCGGGCAACGCGGGGCTCGATGTTTTCCTCGTAAAAGATGGAGGTCGCGCCGAGCTTCTTTATGGTTTCGATCAGTTCGGCGATCTTTTTGGGAGTGGGCTCCGCATCGGGGCTGACCCCGCTGTAGGGTGAGACATGATCGAGCCCGTAGCGGCGGGCAAAATAGCCGAAGGCGAAGTGGCCGCCGGAGACGATGGTGTGGGACTTACACCCGGCAAGAGCTTTTTGAAAGTCTTCGTCCAGGGCCTTCAGGCGTTCGTTGTATTCCCGGGCACGATCCAGGTAAAGCTGCCGGTTGTCGGGATCCTTCCGGGCAAAGGCCCCGGCGATGGTGTCCACCATCTTCCGGGCATTGCCCAAATCCAGCCAGATGTGAGGATCCCAGTTCCCATGGCCATGTTCCTTACCGGCTTCATGGACCTGCTCCTGACGGCTTTCGTGCGAAACGGATTGGGAACTCCCCTCCTGGTGGCCCCCCTCTGCCCCAGCCGAGCCATGGGATGCCTGCTCATGGACATCCGTCATGAGCTCGATCCCCTGGCTGGTATCGACCGCAAGGAGCTTCTTGTCATGATCGAGCCCCCGCAGGATGTCCTGCACCCATGGCTCCATGAAAGCCCCGGTGTAAATGAGGAGATCGGCCTTGTTGATGGCGGTGATGTCCCTGGGAGTGGGCTCGAAGCTGTGAGGCTCGACGCCTGGAGGCAGCAGCAGGCTCACGTCGGCCCTGTCGCCCCCGATCACCCGGGCCCAGTCGTAAAGGGGAAAAAGCGTCGTGACCACACGCAGGGGAGCGTCTGAGCCCCCCGCGGCGTATGCAGGGATCCCTCGCAGCAAAGCGCTTCCCAGCAGCAATGCCAGTGTCAGAATACACCCTGCCGACAGTCTTCTCATGCGAACCCTTTCCCTGGCCGTACTTCTGCTAATGCAGCCGGCGAGCCATCCGAATTTCTTGACGAGGGGATTGCAAAACAGGTACAAATGCAGAAAGAATATATCTTTATCGAAAAATTTCGTCAATAAGCAATGGAGAGACGGTGCCGTGGAGGATCTCAGGGACCAATTCAACCAGCTGGGGATGAGGTTCACTGCTCAGCGGCGCATGATTTACGAACTTTTTGAAAGCAGCCCCCGCGGGCTCACCGTCGCCGAGGCGGCTGCGGCGCTGAAGGACCGAAACGTCGGGGAAGTCACCATCTACCGCACCATCCGGGCCCTGCAGGACATCGGCCGCCTCCAGTGGGTCCACGATGAAAACGGCGAGCACCGCTTCGTGGCCTGCAGCTCCGCACACTCCCACCCCGTTGCATGCCGCCGCTGCGGGCGGGTCGTGCAGTTTCGCACCTGCGAAATGTCCATCCTGGAAAAGCTGCTGAGCCTCGAAACGGGGTTCGCCATCGAGGGGCATCACCTGGAGTTTTACGGTATCTGCCCCGCTTGCAGGGCGGATAATGATAAAAAAGATCAATAAGGAACCGTGGCGCAGGGAGCACTGGGGATCCGTTCCCAATGTCGCTGACTTAACCTACTTGCGTCATTCCGGCGAAAGCCGGAATCCAGGAGAATAAAGACTTTCTGGACCCCGGTTTT
>DAIQOB010000459.1:1609-2716 GCA_036788075.1 Syntrophobacteraceae bacterium | reverse complement strand
GAAAGATCCACATCCAGGAACCACGCTCCTTTGCCGCGTGAGGAGAAACCCCGAGTTTGGCCGGTGCACCCAATCAAACACAAGGAGAAAAAACATGATCAAGGATTATCTTCGTGCGGGATATCCCGCCATCTGCCTGCTCACCCAGGAGCCCCACCGCGCCGAAGCGGTGCTTCCCTGCGAGGGCTGGAGCTTCACCGTCTGGGATTGCCTTCAAGGCTTTCGTACTGCGGAAAACGGCAAGCTCCTGGATGAGGTCCGCGACCCCGTCGAGGCGATCCACTGGCTGAGCACGCAGCAGGACAGCGTCCTCCTGGCCCACAACCTCCACCTCTTCCTGGAAATCCCCGAAGTCATCCAGGCCGTTCAAAACGGCGTGGTGCGATGGAAGTCCATCGGCTGCTGCCTGGTCATGGTCTGTCCCACGCTCCAGCTCCGTCCGGAAATCGAAAAGCTCTTCCACATCGTCGCCATGCCGCTTCCCGGCGAAAGTGAGCTTTTCTCCATGCAGCAGGACCTGGCCAAGGGAGTTTCCCTCCAGGATGCCGAGGGAAATGCTCTCCCGGTGGAAGCCGACACTCACACGGCACGGGCGGCCAAGGGTCTCACGGAGTTCGAGGCTGAAACGGCGTTCGCCCTTTCCCTCGTGAAAAAGGGACGATTCGACCAGCGTGTCATCACCGAAGTGAAAGCCCAGATGATCAAGAAGTCGGGGCTCATGGAGTTCTGGGAGCCCGCAGACATCAGCCGGGTAGGGGGACTCGGTACCCTCAAGGCCTACATTCGCAACCGCGCTGCGGCATTTCTCCCTGGAAACGAGCACCTTCCCAAACCGAAGGGCGTCATGCTCGTGGGGATTCCCGGCACCGGAAAGAGCCTCGCCAGCAAAGCCACCGCCTCCATCCTCGGCTGGCCGCTCATCCGGCTGGATATCAGCGCCCTCAAAAATTCGCTCGTGGGGGAATCCGAGCGGCGCATGCGTCAGGCGACCGGCATCATCGAAGCCTTCGGGGAAGCGGTGGTGTGGGTGGACGAGATCGAAAAATCCCTGGCCGGGTCCCAGTCGAGCGGGCAGACGGACAGCGGCGTCACGGCTTCCATGCTGGG
>DAIQOB010000459.1:0-1509 GCA_036788075.1 Syntrophobacteraceae bacterium | reverse complement strand
GAATCGGTGGCGGGAGGAATACCGGGATGCCGGCAAACCATAAATCAGGAGGACCACTATGCTCTTTCTTGCATTCGATCTTTCCAGCTTTTCGTCCAGCTCCGAGAGCGCCATGAAAATGCGCATCGTCGAGCACCGCAACTTCGAATCCGCCAAGGAGTTCGTTTCCACCTGTTTCCCGGGAACCTGGGCGATTGTGCCCAAGAAGCTCTTTGATCGGGGCATCGTTCAAAACATTTTAGAGAGAAAGGAAACCGTATGATCCTGAGAACTTTCAGCATCCAATCCTCGGTCGATCCGGAAGCGACCATTGCCGTCCAAGAATGCAGGGAACCCGGCACGGTGTGCGTCAGCATCGTGGGAGGGGACTCCTCCAGCAAAATCATTTTGAACGAAGAGGAGCTGACGGAGCTGTGTGCCCTGCGTTACGACGTGCGATTTCAAAAATCCGCAATAGAGGAGAAGCTCTATGAGTCATGTTTCGAAAATTGAGCTGGAAATCAACGACCTGGAGACCCTTGAAGCGGCCTGCGCGTCTTTGGGCCTACAGTTCGTGCGGAACCAAAAAACCTACACCTGGTACGGGGAATACATGGGGGACACCCCCCTCCCGGAAGACTTTTCGGCCGACGACTTGGGCAAATGCGACCACGCCGTCCGTGTCCCGGGGGCTGTCTACGAAGTGGGAGTGGTCCGGAAGGACGGAAAGTATTTCCTGCTCTGGGATTTTTGGAGGGATGGGGGGCTGGAGCGGGCTTTGGGACCCGGAGCGGGGAAGCTCAAGCAGGCTTACGCCGTCGAGCGCGTCAAGCGGGAAGCCCGCCTCAAAGGCTATCGCGTCCAGCAGGCCAAATCCGTAAAGGGCATCCGGCTTGTGCTCTCAATGTAGGAGGACCCATGAAAAGTCGTCTCGAGATACCCGATACCCCCCGCGCCGACCTCGTGCCCATCCGCCAGGCCTACTTCAGTCACGAATTTTGGGACATGTGGGATCGCATGGGGGAACGGGGCCGGCATGCCAGCCTGCTTGGCTGGATCGCGGAGTTGGAAGGCGCCATCCGGCGCATGCAGCGAAGCATCGATTGCATCCACGAGCGTTTGGAGGGGAACGAAAAATGAAGCAGATCATTATCGATATCACGGAAGAGGGAGAGGTGAAGATCGAAACGCGGGGATTTACCGGCAAGTCCTGCGTGGAGGAATCCCGGTTTCTCAAAGAGCTCCTGGGAAAGGAACTGACCCGGCAACTCACCGCCGCCTACTACCAGGTAGACGCCAGGACCTGCGTGAAGAAGCACCTGCCGCTTTGCGGGTAATAAAGGATCTCATCTTATCGTGAGCTCCGGTTTTTCCATGGCTCTGGTACATCGGAAATATTGAAGAGGAGATACACCATGCAAAAGGACCAGCCGTTGAAAATCATTCGGCTCGCGGCCGAAAACATCAAGAAATTACGTGCCGTTCAGATCACCCCCGAAGGTCATATCGTCCAGATCTCCGGCCCCAACG
>DAIQOB010000458.1:0-2726 GCA_036788075.1 Syntrophobacteraceae bacterium | reverse complement strand
GCATCCAGGATGGCCGGCTCACGGTGCGGGCCGGCGCCGGCATCGTGGCCGATTCGATCCCGGAGCGGGAGCGCCAGGAGACGGTCAACAAGGCGATGGCCATTCAGCGGGCCCTGGAGCTGATTTGCAGGAACAGATGAAGCCATTGGAGCGGGAATGCAGGCAGCGGGCTCACGGAGTGGCCACAAAAGCGTGCAAGAGGGATTTGAAGGGAGGACCCCATGATCGTCATGCTCGACAACTACGACTCTTTTACTTACAACCTGGTGCAATACTTGTTGATGCTGGGTGCAGACGTGCAAGTGTATCGCAACGACAAGATTTCCGTGGAGGAAATACGCTCCATGAGTCCCCGGGGAATCGTCATTTCACCCGGGCCGTGCCGTCCTGAGGGGGCGGGCATTTCCATTCCCCTCGTCCGGGAATTTTCGGGGAAGGTTCCCCTGCTGGGGGTCTGCCTCGGACACCAGGCCATCGCTGCGGCATTCGGCGGGCAGGTGGTGCGGGCCAGGGAGCTCATGCACGGGAAAGTCTCCATGGTGCAGGCGGACGGCAAGGAGATCTACCAGGGCATTGCCAGTCCCTTTCAGGCCATGCGCTACCATTCCCTGGCCGTCTCCCGGGAGGGGTTGCCCGACTGCCTCCAGGTGACAGCGGAATCTGAAGACGGTGAGGTCATGGGCATCCGCCACCGGGAGCATCCCACGGAAGGCATTCAGTTTCACCCCGAATCCATCATGACTCCGGCGGGCAAACGGCTCCTGCGTAATTTCCTCAATAAGACAAAGGCGCAACAAAAATGATGGAACGCTGAAGACGCTGACAGGCGCTGATGGACGCTGATGAACAAAAACAAAACAGGGAGAAGAAGAGCCATGTTTCAAGACAGCCTGCAAAAAATCATTAAGAGACAAGACCTGGATGAAACCGAAATGGCCGACCTCATGACGGAAATCATGTCGGGCAACTGTACGGACGCTCAGATCGGTGCACTCATCGGCGCTCTGGCCACGAAGGGGGAGACCTTTGCCGAGCTGACGGGAGCGGCCCGCGCCATGCGTCGCAAGGCCATACGGATCCAGACGACGGCCGACACGGTCGTGGACACGGTGGGTACGGGCGGGGACAAGGCCCAAACCTTCAATATTTCCACGACGTCGGCATTTGTGGTGGCCGGCTGCGGCGTGACGGTGGCCAAGCACGGCAATCGTTCCGTATCCAGCAAGTGCGGGAGCGCCGACGTCCTGGAAGCTCTCGGGGTTCGCCTGGATGTGGCGCCGGAGATTGTGGAAGAAGCCATCGAGCATGTCGGCATCGGCTTTCTCTTCGCTCCCGTTTTTCACGGGGCACTGCGGTACGCCGCCAAGGCTCGCAAAGAGGTGGGCGTGCGCTCCATTTTCAATATGCTCGGGCCCCTCACCAATCCGGCGGGAGCGAACTGCGTCCTCGTGGGAGTGTACGCCCCGGCGCTGACGGAAATGTTCGCCCAGGCCCTGCGTCTGCTGGGGACCCGGCGGGCCTTTGTCGTGCATGGGCATGATGGACTGGATGAAATCACCGTGTGCGCTCCGACGCGGATCTCCGAGCTCAAGGACGGTATGATCCGCACCTACGATGTGACTCCGGATCAACTCCTGGGGAGGCAGGCTCTTCCGGAGGAATTGAGAGGAGGAGAGGCGGCTGAAAACGCGGAAATAACCCGCCGGATTCTCGGAGGGGAAAAAGGGGCCAAACGGGATGTGGTGATCGTCAATGCTGCCGCAGCCCTCATGGCTGCGGGAGTGGTGGGGGACTTTCCCGAGGGCATTCGCAAGGCGGAAGGCGCCATCGACGACGGTTCTGCAGCCGCCAAGCTGGAAGGCCTCGTGCGCTATACCCAAGAAAATGGTTGAGCATTCGGCATCATGAGGACATTTTCCGGTGAGGGTTCCCGAGGGATGCCCCTGACTTGAAATGCGGAGAGCGAGATCGCCATGTCACAGGATATTTTGACCAGGATCCTCCAGAAGAAGCAAGAGGAAGTGGAAGCGGCCCGAAGGGCTGTGCCCGAGGCGCAGCTCAGGGAAGAGGCACGGAAGCCGAGGGTGCGGCATTCACTCCTGGAAAAGCTTTCTGCCCCGGGACCTTTTGGAACGAATATTATCGCTGAAATCAAGCGGGGGTCTCCTTCCCGTGGGGCCATGCGTGCGGACCTGGATCCCCAGGCCTACGCAAGGTCTTACGAGAGGGCGGGAGCGGCGGCCATTTCCGTGCTGACGGATCAAACCTTTTTCATGGGCAGCCCCGAGGACCTGAAAACGGTTCGAGCGGCGGTGGACCTGCCGGTGCTGCGGAAGGACTTTGTGGTTTCTGCGTACCAGATCTATGAGGCCGCAGCCTGGGGAGCCGACGCGGTGCTCCTCATCGTGCGGGCCCTCTCACCGGAATTCCTCAAATCCGGCATCGAGCTTGCGCGGGAGCTGGGGCTCGACGCCCTCGTGGAGGTGCATTCCCGGGAGGAGCTGGAGACGGCGATGCGTGCCGGGGCTCAATTGGTGGGCATCAACAACCGGGACCTTCGCACATTCCAGACGGACATCCAGACTTCCGTCCAGCTCGCTCGCTTGCTGGAGCCCGGTCAGGTGGCGGTGGCGGAGAGCGGAATCCACAGCCGGGCCCAAGTCGAGGAGCTTCAAGAAGCCGGAATTTTCAATTTTCTCATTGGAGAAAGCCTGGTGAAGGCGGCC
>DAIQOB010000457.1:0-2736 GCA_036788075.1 Syntrophobacteraceae bacterium | reverse complement strand
TTTGATACTTCGCCATATCTCGATCTACATTTTTTGCAGCCTGAAGGAGCTCAGAAATGGGTGAGGATGAGCGCAGATTTCGCGACGAGTTGGCCTCCGCGGTAGCTGTTATCCAATCTTTACTGCAACGCTCTGTGACCATCCAGGAGCAAAGCAGCGAGATCGAGAAGGAGATTCATCAACTCGGCAAACAAAGAACGGAACAGACTTCGGGACTGCTCGCATCGGCGAATGCTGAAAATGCTCTGGCCCAGCAACGAACCGGCATGGCCCAGGAGCGGACAGCTCTTGTGCGGGAGCAAACGCGCCTTTCTACACGGTCCACCGAGCTCGCAACCATTCGCACGGATTTTGCCAAAGAGAGAACCGGCCTGGCTGTTCAGCGCACAGACCTGGCGGCCCTGCGTACTGATTTTTCCCGCAACAGAACCAACCTTGCCGGCCAGCGAACGCACATGGCCAGCTCTCGCACGCTGCTCTCCGAAAAGCGCACCGGGCTGGCCGGCAAGCGCACCGTCTTCTCCAATATGCGCACAGAGCTGGCTCGCGGCCGAACCCATCTTGCTCTGATACGAACTGCGCTGGCCTTTCTGTCATTGGCGGTAGCGTTTTTTCGGTTCTTTGGCCTTTCCTGGTGGTCTCTCTTTGACGGGCTCCTGGCGGTGGGCAGCCTGATGGTGATGTCCGTCGGGCTTTCCGGCTATTGGAAGACAATCCGTTCCATCAAAGCACTGGAAAGCACATCCGATGCAGAATAAGAAGCAGCGGCATCCATTCCGCTCGGGCTTCAGGCAGACCAAAACCCCGGTGGTTTTTGCGCTTTGGGGTGAGACGCGAAGTGAACGATTTACCTCCAAACAGGCTTAAGAGGAGAACATCAGGATGCATTACTTTCCGATATCCTTGCCCTTCGTACTGTTCTTTGTTTTTCTCTGTATCTTTCTTGTCACTTTCATCGAAGTCGGGATCCTGAGCTACGCGTATCAGCGGATGGGAATCGGCAGGCGCCATCTATTTTCCCTTCTGCTTCTCTCACTTTTCGGAAGCTACATAAACATCCCCGTCTTTCAACTTCCCCCTGAGCAGGTCATGTCCAATTCTTATGTGGATTTTTTTGGCGTGCGACACATGATCCCACTGGTCAATCAATGGCCGGGAACGGTAATCGCCGTAAACCTTGGCGGGGCTGTTATTCCCGTGGTTCTTTCCATATATCTTATCGTGAAGAACCGGCTCTATGGGCCGGCCTTGGTGGGAATCGCCCTGATGGTTTTCATTGTACACCTCCTGGCCTATCCGGTCAGGGGAGTGGGAATTGCCGTGCCCGTCTTTCTCCCGCCCCTTGCGGCAACAGCGGTGGCCATCACCCTTTCACGAAAGTATGCTCCACCGCTGGCCTATATTTCAGGGAGCATGGGAACGCTCATAGGGGCGGACATCCTGAACCTCGGCAAAATCCAGGGATTGGGGGCGCCCGTTGCCTCCATAGGTGGTGCGGGGACGTTTGATGGAATCTTTCTGACGGGGATTCTTGCGGTGTTGATTGCAAGCTTTACCGTAAAGGCGAATGGCGAGTCCACACCCTCCCAGCCGTCCAGCCGTTGAGATAAGACTTTGACCTCCCGGGATTTACGGACTGCTCATGAGTCGTTGTACAAACGCCCCCACCTCTTCGAGCACGGCCTCAGGCTGGTCCTTGTGGGGGGAATGGCGGCAGTCGGCCAGCTTCAGCAGTTGCACATCTTTCGCCTGGCGGGCGATGCGGTCCAGTTGGTCCATGGTGCCGTATTCGTCGTCCTCCCCCTGAATGGCCAGGATGGGACAGGAGATGGTCGGCAGGTATTCCTCGATGTTCCAAAACGGGAATTGTGGATGGAGCCAGACGTCGTTCCAGCCCCGAAAAGCGGAGTCGACATGGGCATGGAATTTTGCGAGGCGTTCTCTGAGATGGGTTTCAGGATCATCGTAAATCGCTTTGGCAGCTACGATGCTGCGGATGCAGACATCTTCCACGAGCACGTGGGGCGCCATGACGATGACACCCGTGAGGGGCACTTTCGTGCCGCCGGCACAAATCAGGGCAATGGAGGCGCCGTCGCTGTGGCCCAGGAGGATGGGCTTGTGGAGGGACAGCTTGTCGAGGAGCTCGGGTAGAACATTCAAGCCTTCGTTGTGCATGAAGCCCACGTCGTGGGGCCGGGTGATGGGGTCGGACTTTCCGTAGCCATAGCGGGAATAGACCACGGACTCGCAGCCGGTGGCATCGGCCACGCTTTGAGGAAAATCCCGCCACATGGCGACGGAGCCCAGGCCCTCGTGGAGAAAGACAATGCTGGGATAGCCTTCCATGGGATGCGCGGAGGGCAACCGCACGCATTCGATACGGTGTCCCTGGACAGTGATGAAACTCATTGATACTCCGATGAAAATCTCTTTAAAGGCTTTCTAAAAGTTCATCTGATCGGGAATCAAACCTGCTTCGATTCCCCCCTTGGGGGGCAGGGGGAAATGCTGTTGGCTTAACCAACATTCGTCATTCCGGCGAAAGCCGGAATCCAGGAAAATAAAGACTTTCTGGCCCCCGGTTTTCACCGGGGTGACGTTCAGTCAACACCTTAATTCTTGGGCTGCGCCTGGGGGGCTGCGGGCGCCGGCTTGGTGGTTTCCGCCTTTTTCCCTGTATCCTTGACCTCTACGGCTGTCGCCTTCATGGTGTACTCAATGGTCACCTTGGAG
>DAIQOB010000456.1:0-2737 GCA_036788075.1 Syntrophobacteraceae bacterium | reverse complement strand
ACACGGCCAAGGTGGGCGGCCTGTGGGATGCCCTGCTGGGAGAAGGACGGCGCTGGTTCAACTATGCAAACTCCGACTATCATGCCCACTGGACGGCGGGCGGTGATGATTTCTATCCGGGCGAGTACCAGAAGACCTATGTTCATGTCGTAGATAAGAATCGTGACGGCGAACAAGACCTCGACGAGATCGCCGACGGACTCCGGTCCGGCAATGCCTATTTCGTACACGGCGACCTGATCGACCATCTCGAATTCAGTGCAAAGAGCCGCATGAATACAGCGTCGATGGGCGGCACGCTCAATATCAAGGACTGGCGCTGGTTCAGAGAGCCTCTGGTGCTCACCATCAAATTCAAAAGCCCCGCGAGCAACAACTGCGTAGCCGACGGGACGTTCGTTAAAGACTGCCCGCCTCCTATCGTGGATCACATTGACCTTATCGCCGGCAAAATCACCGGCAAAATCGATCCGTCCAGCCCGGACTACACCAAGGCCACCAACGAAACCACCAAGGTCATCGCCACCTTCACAGCCGACGACTGGCGCACTGACGGCCATGGCTACAACGTTATCACTTATCGGATCAAGGACCTGGACGACAGCATGTACTTCCGGCTGCGCGGAACAAACGTGCCGGTGAATACTCCCGACGAGACCGATGAGGCCGGCAACCCTCTGCCGGATGCGCTGGTGACCGCGAACCAGGGGATCAACGGTGCCCAGGAAGCATGGAATGACCTTTGGTTCTACTCCAACCCCATCTTCGTCTATGTAAAGTAATGCTCCTGCAGCGGTAGAATCGTTTTGAACTGAAAAAGGGGCTCGAAAGAGCCCCTTTCCCTTTGGTGCATCTAAAGACAGGATCGCATGAATTTTCAACTGCCAATGCTCTACTCCATTGTCTTTCTTTCTGGATTCGCTGGACTTGGCTACGAAATGGTCTGGACACGGATGTTGTCGGTTGGGGTCGGCCACGAGATAGTGTCCGTGCTGGCTGTCGTGGCAGCCTTTTTTTGTGGCATGGCCCTTGGTGCATGGTGCCTGGGCGAAATTGCGTCGACATGTGACTCCCAAAGGACTGCAATGCATTGGTATGCCGGGATCGAGGCAGCCATCGGCTGCTGGTCTGCGGCCCTGGTCATGCTGATTCCGTGGGCCAACCAACTGGCAGCCCAGTGGATGGGGGCCGAGCCCTCCCCGTTGCACCACTGGGGTGTTTCATTCTTCCTGCCATTTGTTTTGCTGCTCCCGGCTACCTTCGCCATGGGAGGAACTCTACCTTTCATGCGCCGTATTTTTCAGGCGCTGTGGAGCTCAAGCTCGCCCATAGGCAGTATCTATGCCGCCAACACCTTCGGTGCAGTAGCGGGTACCCTGCTTGCTACGTTTTGCATTTTGCCGTGGCTGGGTTTTCAAAAGACGCTCCTCTCCTTTACCCTGATCAACTTTTTCTGTGCCGCCGTGGCTATTTGCTGTTGTCACCGCCCAGGAAGACCGGCCGGGCTGATGCCCGGTCCCGCCCCGGCGGGCGGTCCCGTCCGCGGAATGGGAGCTGTGCTCTTCGTGACGGGTTTCCTCGGCATTGGGTACGAAGTGTTGATGGTGCGCACCTTGAGCCAGGTGCTGGAAAACACCGTTTACAGCTTTGCATGTCTCCTGTCGGTCTATCTGCTGGGAACGGCTTGTGGGGCTGCCTTGTATCGGCATTTTCCGCGGACGCAATCGTTTGCGAATGCACTAGCTTTTCTCTTGACAGTCCTGAGCGGTTTCTGCCTCCTGGCGATGCTCGTCCTCGAGCGATCGGAGTCCGTCTACTCTCTCATGCGCAGTCTCGCAGGGGAAGGCTATTGGGGATCTATAGCGGCCGAAATGGGGCTGGCCTCAGCCGTCTTCCTGCTTCCCACTCTTGCCATGGGGGCTACTTTCACCCTCCTGGCACAGAAAGCCGACACCGAACGAATGGGCTTCGGAGGCGCGCTTTGCGTCAATACGCTGGGGGGTGCCGTGGCGCCTTTTGTCTTCGGGGTCCTCCTGCTTCCCCTTCTCGGCCCCAAAGGAGCCTTCCTTTCAGTGTCCGCAGGATACCTCGCTCTGATTCCGTTCATGGCCCGGCGGATCTACAAACCGCTGTTGGTTCCCCTTTCAGCCGGCATCCTTCTCCTGATCAGCCCCTTTTCGCTGAATCTCGTGACACTCGAACCAGGGGATGTGCTCCTAGAGCACCTGGATGGCGTCATGGCTTCAGTCACGGTTGTGAAAGACCCTTGGAATGAGACTCACCTCAAGATCAACAACCGGTTTCAGATGGGCGGAACGTCCTCCATCTTCTCAGACCGACGTGAAGGCCACATCCCTCTGTTGCTCCATCCGAATCCGCGAAAAGCGCTCTTTTTAGGAATGGGCACTGGCGGTACCCTGGCGGCTGCAGGAGATCATCCCGGGCTGAGGGCCGAAGGTGTCGAGCTCGTCCCCGAAGTCATTCCCATGTTGCACTATTTTGAAAGATCGACGGGAGATTTGAGCTGCCATCCGCAGCTCCATTGGATTGTGGCCGATGCTCGGCGCTACGTGAACTGCTCCCGGGATGTTTACGATGTCATCGTGGCGGATCTTTTCCACCCCGCCCGTGACGGAGCGGGATCGCTCTATACGAGGGAGCATTTTCTGGCCATCAAGGCTCGATTGAGTGCGGGGGAAATTTCTGCCAGTGGCTGCCCCTCTATCAGATGGACCTG
>DAIQOB010000455.1:0-2738 GCA_036788075.1 Syntrophobacteraceae bacterium | reverse complement strand
CCTCGTAATTGAGCGTATACCGGTTTTGCATGGAGCAGCCGCGCTCCAGGCTCAGCCATTGCCGTACGGATTCTTCCGCTTCACCGTCGAAAAAGAGGTAGTAATAAGGCGCTTCGGGCCACAATCCCAGGAACCCCGGAGCGTCAGGCTCCGTTCGGGGCGAGCGCGATGCCCTGCATTCATAGACAAAGAGCCTGCGGGGAAAGGTCCCCGATTCTCCCGTGGTGAGGGGTGCCTCGTTCATATCCATGGATTCCTGCTGGAGGGACAGTCCCTTCTGCCTCGGTTTGGTTGCTTCCTGCATAGGGCGGATGCACCGCACCTTTGACTTTTTGCCTGAGATGGTCCATTTTGTCGGCAGCATGGAAACGATTTCATGAGGCTTTCACGGAACGCTGCCAAGGAGAACAATCGATGCAGATCATACAGACAACTGTCGGCAATATGGAAGTGTTTTGTTACCTGGTTTACGATGAGGCCACCCATGAAGGCATCCTCATCGACCCGGCAGGGGATGAAGCTCGACTGCTGAAGCTCCTCCAGGAAAAGGGCGTCATACTCAAGTATATCGTCAACACTCACGGCCACGCCGATCACACCTGCGGCAACGACCGACTTCGCAGCGCCACGGGTGCAAAGGTGGTCATGCACGGCCTGGACGACGAGTTTTTCCAACGCACCGACAACAAGGCCTTCGCCCAGATGATGGGCTTTGAAACCACGGGTCCCGCAGACATTCATGTCAAGGATGGCGACGAACTGACCGTCGGCAGCTTCACGCTGAAATTCATTCACACGCCCGGCCACACGCCGGGAGCCTGCTGTATCCTCATCGATGGAAATCTTTTCACGGGCGACACGCTTTTTGTCGGCGCCGTGGGCCGGACCGACCTTCCCGGTGCGTCTTTCAGTGCACTGCTCGAGTCCCTCAAGAACAAGGTTTTGGCTCTCCCGCCCGACACCATCATCTGGCCGGGCCACGATTACGGAGACCGTCCCCAATCCACGGTAGCCCGCGAAATGAAAACCAATCCTTATATCACAGACTTTCTGTAGGGAAAGCAACGGCATGGATGAACGCCTGACGACCCTCTCCTTTGCATCCCCCCTGGGCTGGATTTGCATGGCTGCCAGTGCCGGGGGCCTCTGCCTGCTCCACTTCTGCGGCACGGAACAACCGTCGGAGGAGCACGTGCGGGAGATTCTGGCTCGGGAATATCCTGGCTGCATCAGCGAACCGACTGAGGGCTCTCCCCTGCTGCTGCAGGCGAAGGAAGCGGTGCTCGCCTATCTCTCGACAGGGACACCGCTGCCCCGCCTTCCCCTGGACATGAGCAAAGGGACGCCCTTCCGCAGGGATGTCTGGGAGGCGCTTTGCCGCATTCCCCACGGCGAAACTCGCAGTTACCTCGAAATCGCCCGATCCCTGGGGAAACCCGGGGCCCCCCGTGCGGTGGGACAGGCCTGTGGGAGCAACCCCATCGCTCTGTTCGTTCCCTGCCACAGGGTTCTCGCTTCCGGTGGCCGACTGGGGGGGTATTCAGGGGGGCTCGACATCAAACGCACCTTGCTGGAACTGGAAGGCCATGGCACCTGAAAGCAGTGAAGCGGCGTTTGCAGCAGTGAGAGGGTCCATCATCATCCATCATAGTAGCGCCATGAAAATGGAGGAATAACGTTGAAAGAAGCAAGTTTGAAACGGAAAGAGCAGATCCCCGCCGCCACCGGCAAACTGGGGGTCCTGATCCCCGGTATCGGTGGGGCGGTCAGTACCACATTCATTGCAGGGGTCGAACTTGTTCGCAAGGGAATGGCCTTTCCCACCGGATCCTTGACCCAGTTGGGCACCATACGGCTCGGAAAACGCTTTGAACGCCGGTCTCCCAAGATCAAGGATTTCGTTCCCCTAGCAAGCCTCGATGACCTGGTCTTCGGAGGATGGGACCTCTATGAGGCCAACGGATATGAAGCCGCCATGTTCGCCCGCGTTCTGAACCGGGAGCACCTGGACCCCGCCAAGGAATTTCTGAGCGGCATCGTCCCCATGAAAGCTGTTTTCGACCGCCGGTTCGTACGCAATCTCGATGGGAAGTACATCAAGGAGGGTGAAAACCTGCGAGCCCACGTGGATGCGCTGAAGGACGATATCCACCGGTTCAAGGCCGAGAACGGAGTCGAGCGCTGCGTCATGATCTGGTGTGGGAGCACGGAAGTCTACCTGCAGCCCGAGGACATCCACCAGTCCGTCGGTGCGCTCCAAGAGGCCATTGACGCCAACGATCCCAGGATTCCCCCCAGCATGCTCTATGCCGTCGCCGCCCTCGAGAGCGACATTCCATTCATCAACGGGGCCCCCAACCTGACGGTGGACATCCCGGCCATGATCGAGCTGGCCTCCCGGAAGAACCTCCCCATCGCGGGCAAGGACTTCAAGACCGGCCAGACCCTCATGAAAACCATCCTGGCTCCGGGACTGAAGACCCGTATGCTCGGTCTCGAAGGGTGGTACTCCACCAATATCCTCGGAAACCGCGACGGACTCGTCCTGGACGACAAGGATTCCTTCAAGACCAAGGAAGAGAGCAAGCTGTCGGTGCTCGAGCACATCCTGCAGCCGCACCTCTATCCGTCCCTTTACAAGAACTACTACCACAAGGTCACCATCAACTATTACCCCCCGCGCGGCGACAACAAGGAAGGCTGGGACTGCATCGACATCTTCGGGTGGCTCGGCTATC
>DAIQOB010000454.1:0-2738 GCA_036788075.1 Syntrophobacteraceae bacterium | reverse complement strand
CTCTGCGCCGATGGTACTGCGTGGGTGACTGCGTGGGAGAGTAGGGCGCCGCCGCTCCATCCCTTTTTTCCTTCTTTAATCGTTTCCCTCTTTCGATCTTCTCCTGTTTTCTTCTCTATGATTCCATTCGCACTTTCCTCTTATCCTCCCTGGATTCCCTCATTTTTGTTCTTCCGGAAACCTCATCTCCTGTATAATTTAGGTTTATCCCTTTCTATTTCTTCTCCTGCATGACCGTCTTTTGCGACGTCGGTCGTCTGGGAAGCCTTTCCTTTTTTCGACCCGTCACGCAAATTGCCATGAACTGTCACAGAACCGTAACAGAGCGTGAATAATATACCTCCATGTACGGCGCCGATGGATCGTAATCAAAGTGTCATATTGGATGCGGACGTTTGAAAGGAAGCAAACCCAGGTACAGGAGGTTCATGATGTCGAAGTTCAAATGGATTGTTTTATTGACAGCCCTTGTGGGATGCGTCGCGGTAACCAGTGCTTTTGCAGGATCACTCCAGATCAATGGCTCCACGACAGTGCTGCCCATCGCACAGAAGGTGGCGGAAGCTTACATGAAGGAGCATCCTGATGTGAGCATCTCGGTTTCCGGTGGAGGCTCCGGCGAGGGTATCAAGGCGATCATCGACGGAACGACGAATGTTGCCAACAGCTCGCGCTTCATCAAGGATGAAGAGGTCAAGCTGGCCGTCGAAAAGGGAAGTTATCCCGTGCCTTTTGCCATCGCCTACGACTGTATCGTGCCGGTGGTGAGCCCGGACAATACGGTCAGTGATCTTTCCCTGGATCAGCTGAAATCCATCTACAAAGGTGAGGTGAAAAACTGGAAGGAGCTCGGTGGGCCCGATCGTCCCATCGTGGTCATTTCGAGGGATACCTCATCGGGCACCTATGAAGTATGGGAAGAGAAGGTCATGAAGAAGGAGCGGGTGTTTCCGGGCGCACTCCTTCAGGCTTCCAGCGGAGCGGTCTCTCAGGCGATCTCCAAGAACAAGAACGCCATCGGGTATCTTGGAATCGGATATGTGGACAAGAACGTGAAGGCACTCAGCGTCAATGGTATTGTTGGGAATGAGGAGACGACCTTGAACGGGAAGTACCCCATTTCCAGGCCTCTTTTCATGTTCACCCGCGGCTGGCCCAGCGGAGACACACTGAATTTTATCAATTATGTCATGAACCCACAGCAGGGACAGAAACTCGTCAAAGAGGCAGGATTCGTCCCCTTGCATTGAGCTTTGAATCACCCGGGATGTCGGCGAAGGGCTGAAGGACCAGCCTCCCCCTCAGCGTGGAAGGGTTCTCAAACCCTTTCGCCGACTTCCTCTTTCTCGCACGAAGGCTTTCTCCATCATAAAGACTCTGACCCTGGGGTGCCGGTGGAGCAAGAGCAGCGGTATCCCTTGGGAACGGGGGAATATGACTGCCGGAGAGCTTCCAGAGAGGTTCGAACAGAAGAATGGTGAAAAAGCGTCAAATCCGAGAGCAGATGATTCGTTATGGGTTCTTCTTGACCGCATTGACTTCCATTTTAGTTCTTTCCATGATCCTGGTGTTTCTTTTTGCCGAGGGTCTTCCCATCTTCAGAAAATTGTCAGTATTTCGCTTTTTGTTCGGGCATGAATGGTACCCTACGGCGTCTCCGCCGGATTTTGGAATTTTCCCCCTTCTAGCCGCCTCTGTCGCAGTGACCCTCCTCTCTGCGCTGATTTCGGTCCCTCTCGGGATCATGACGGCCTTCTACCTGGCGGAGGTTGCGCCAACGCGCTTTCGTGAAATCGCCAAGCCTGTCGTGGAGCTTCTGGCCGCCTTACCTTCAGTGGTTATCGGTTTTTTCGGAATGGTCGTCGTCGCCCCCTTCCTCCAGGAAACTTTCAATCTTGCCACGGGGCTCAATCTCTTCAATGCCTCCCTCATGCTGGCCTTCATGTCAGTCCCTACCATCTGCAGCATTTCTGAAGATGCTATCCACAGCGTCCCCATGGATTTGAAGGAGGCATCCCTGGCATTGGGCGCGACACACTGGGAGACGGTTTTTCGCGTGATCTTTCCTGCGTCCCTGTCGGGAATCAGCACGGCGGTCATCCTGGGAATGTCGAGAGCCATCGGCGAGACCATGGTGGTTTTGATGGTGGCGGGCGGCGCCGCGATGGTCCCCTCATCCATATTCGACCCCGTGAGACCCATGCCCTCGAGCATTGCGGCGGAGATGGCGGAAGCACCGTTTCGCGGCGACCACTATCATGCACTCTTCGCCATCGGCATGGTGCTGTTCTTATTCACGCTCCTTTTTAATCTGGTAGCGGACCATGTGGCCCAGAAGCACAAGCAGGTGGGCGCGGCCACTTTGTAGGCGCCCATCTCCCATGTTAGAGAGGATAGGATGAGTTCCATGGATGGATTGAAGGCACCCGACGGCGCGGCCCAAGGGGAATGGCCCATGCGGGCCGGCGCCGGCAGCCTCCGAAACAATTCAGAGCATACGGCTATGGAAATGGAAGATCAAAAGCGGGTCCGCAAACGGCATATCATTCAAAAAGGCGTTTTCAGCCTCTTCAGCTGCGCTGCGGTCGTCAATGGCCTGGCTCTTGCCCTTGTTGTGGGCTTTCTGCTACTCAATGGATGGAGGGCGATCAACTGGACCTTCCTGACGGAAGCGCCCATGGCGTCCATGACCAAGGGGGGGATTTTTCCCTGTATTGTTGGCACTTTCCTGTTGAGCT
>DAIQOB010000453.1:0-2752 GCA_036788075.1 Syntrophobacteraceae bacterium | reverse complement strand
GCAGGTCCTCCTCAAACCGGGCGATGAGGTGCACCACCGCGGGGAATGCTCCATGGGCATCGCAGCTTTGCCCAAACTCCAGGATGGCACTGCGGGTTTCGAGCTTCCGGCTGTCCAGCCCATCCTTCAGCATATCCTCCAGGGGCGTTCCCTTGAAGCATTCGGCTCCGACCTCCTGCATGGCCGTGACGGGAGATGCCCCTGCCAGGACCCTGCCGGCCACGCGGGCGAAAAATTCCGCACCGGCCAGCACCAGAGCCGTATTGTGGGTCATGGCCGTCTGGGCACGCACGCACGCGATGAGCTGTTCCACGTCCTCCCGATAACGGTAGATCAGGGGGGCGATGCGGGCGGCTCCGCCCAGGTCGTTTGAAAATGAGCCCGATTCCTCCGGCCCTTTTCCCGACGCAAAGTTCTCCAGGGTCCCACTGGTGGCTTCATCCACATAACCATGGTAAGCTTTGAAAAGCCCCCGCCAGTTCCCGGCAAAATGCTGGAGATCGAATCCGCGGTGATCCGCAACGGATTCCAGGAGCACCAGAGTTTGATCTCCGTAGTGTGTGAATTCCCCCCGGTCTTTTGTGGGATGATAGGATTCCTTCAAGGGTTTGAGCAGCTGCCGGACACGTCCGAACTTTCGGTCGATCATCCCCGTGTCATAGATCCAGTGGGCTCCCAGCGCGAGAGAATCAGCGGCAAAGGAGGCCATCACCATCCCTCTGGCTTTCGTTTTCATCCTGTCACTCCTCTCCTGGTAACATAAAAAGCGAACAGCGCGGGCGCCACATCGCGGCAGGATGCCGCTCCTACAAATTTCCCGTGCCTACGGATGTCTTATCGCCACCCCGCTCTCCGTGTCTACCGAACCACCGGCGCACGGCCTGCTCCAGTTCCCACCCGGCGCTCAGCTCCTCGCCCACCACGCGCAGCAGCTCCCGGCAGCCCGCGGGCCCCAGCGCCTCCTGCAGGCCGGGGCACAGGTAATGCAAACAAAAATAACTCTTGGCCGCCAGCTTGCACCCGTATTTTCCCACGAAATAGCAGCTTTCGGGAAGCTCCGGAGCATCGGGCAGCTCTTTGCCCAACAGGAGATTGATGAGCAGCAGGACCTCATCGAAACCGTCCTCGATGCCTGAAAAGCAGCAGCTTCCCTTGGGCTGGGCCGCACACACCGTACAGCCCTCCACAACTCCGTTCCGGTGCATCAGGCCGGAGGTCCTGGCAATCGCCTCCCGGTAGTTTTCCAGGAGCCCTCTGATCTCATCAGCATGAAAAAGCGCTTCCCCGAAGCGCTCCTGCAGCCTGAGAGCTTCGCGGATTTCAGCCTCGATGACCTGCCGCGGCTTTCCCTTCATGCCGTCCGTCTCCCCTTCAGCCTCATAGATTCTTCAACCCCTCATGCAGGCAGTCCTCAGCTCGGTACCCCTTGAGGCGCGCCAGGTTCACCAAGTCCAGGAGGATTTCACCGAACGCCCTGGGCGATATGGGGCTGCCGTTGGCCATGTAGCTCCCGAGGACTTGACTCTTGCCCACGAACTCCTGCGTCCGGGCCTCAACGTCGTTCCAGGGAGCATCGTCTTTGCCCGAAAGGCGGGAAATGATGCGATAGGCGCGCATGAGAGCGGGCAGAGATTCGGGAATTCCGCCGGACTTTTTTCCGTTGGCGGCCTTTTCCCCCGCCTTGATCTTTTCCCAGTTTTGACGCACTTCTTTGTCGGACTCCACGGTGGCGTCCCCGAAGACATGCGGATGTCTGCGGATCATCTTTTCACAAATGGCGTCACAGACCGTTTCCAAGCGGAAGCTGCCCTTTTCTTCGTAGAGGTGGATGAGGAATAAAACCATGAAGAGGAGGTCGCCCAGCTCGTCCACCGCTTCGGACAGGTGACCGGACCGAATGGCTGCGGAAGCCTCGTGAGCCTCCTCAATCAAATAGGTCTGAACGCTCTCGGGTGTCTGCTTCAGGTCCCACGGGCACCCGCCTTCACCCCGAAGGCGATCGATGATCTCCCAGATCTGCCGCACTTTGGACCACCTGTCTTCCCCACTTTCCATGAAATTTTCCGTCATGAGTGCACTCTCGCTTCCTTCTCCGCTTGCGGTTTGGGTTTTTCGCCCCCCCGGTCACGATCCAACCAATAGCGTTTGAGCTCTTCCTGTTTCTTCTGAAAAAGCGTCTGAACCTTTTCGGGAGTCGCCTGAATGACCACGCGGGCAGCCTCCTGGACATAGGGCGTCAATACGGACTTTTGAAGTATTGTGCTCTGGGGCGATAGGAAAAATGTCAACGCCGAAATGATGATAACCCCCAGGGTGAGGGATTTGAGGAGCCCCACCGCCCCTCCCCAGACCCGGTCGAAGAAGCCCAGCCCGGTGCGTTCCAACACACGGGACATACCAAAACCGACAACACCAAGGCAAAACCAGGCCAGAAAGAAGAGCAGCGTGAAACCGATGGCTTGAGCCCCGACCAGGCTGGGGAAGCTCTCAGAGAGCCGGTTTCCCACCGCTTCGTAATAATGCGAGGCCAGAATAAACCCTGCAAGAACCCCGGCAATGCCAAACACTTGAGAAATCGCCCCACGCAGCAATCCCCTCCCCAGGCAAAAGAGTCCTATTCCAAGCAGGACCCAATCCAACCCATTCAACTGCATCCGGTGTACTCCCCTTCCTACTGTCTTGATTCCTGCACCGTGCCCGTCCCTGGCAATGCCGTTGACCTGACGTCACCCCGGTGAAAACCGGAGTCCAG
>DAIQOB010000452.1:0-2761 GCA_036788075.1 Syntrophobacteraceae bacterium | reverse complement strand
TGCAGGCCCTGCAGTCGGTGAGCATGGAAGTCGGGCAGGGTGAAATTGTGGCCCTCATCGGTCCCAATGGGGCCGGAAAGACGACCCTTCTCAATATCATTTCAGGCCTTTTGAAGCCCCAATACGGTGAAGTGCTCCTGGAAGAGAAAAGCCTCCTGGGACTTCCTCCCCATGAGATCGCAGCCCGTGGAATCGGGCGCACCTTTCAAAGTGTCCAGATGTACCACCAGTTTTCGGTGCTGGAAAATATGCTGGTGGGATTCCACGTGCAGGGGGATTCCGGATTCCTGCACGCCTGCCTGCACACGCCTGGAGAAAGGCGCGAAGAGGCCGTGCTGAGAGAACGGGCGATGGATCTTCTCAAAGATTTTCACCTGGATGCCGAGGCACACCAACCCGTGCAGCACCTCAGCCTCCTGGAGCAGAAGCTCCTGGAAATGGCCCGCGCCCTCGCCCTGCGCCCCCGCATTCTCCTCATGGACGAGCCCGTGGGGGGACTGAATCCGCGCGAGAGTGAGCTGTTGGTGAGGTACATCACGCTCCTGCGCCGGCATGGCATCGGAATCGTCCTGGTGGAGCACGACATGAATGTGGTGATGCGCATCGCCGACCGGGTCGTGGTGCTGCAGCACGGTTTCTGCATTGCAACAGGCACGCCGAAAGAGGTTCAGCAGGACCCGCAGGTGATCGCCGCCTATCTCGGTGTGAAAAGGAGCTGACGGCGTTGGAATCTCTCGAGGGGAGGTTGTCGAAACCATGCTGCAGGTGAAGGGACTTTCAGCCCGCCACGGTTCCATCCAGGTCCTGCGGCGGGTGACATTCCACGTGGCCGAGGGAGAGATCGTCTCCCTCATCGGGGCCAATGGAGCGGGAAAGAGCACGCTCCTTCGCACCCTCAGCGGAGTACACCGGGCTTCGGAAGGCGAAATTATCTTCAGGAACACTTCCATCGGGCAGATGCCCCCGGAGCGCATCGTCCGGCTGGGTCTTGTCCAGGTGCCCGAAGCCCGTCAACTGTTCCCGAATCTCACGGTCCTGGAAAATCTCGAGCTGGGCGGATATCTCTACGGGCGGAAGCATGTGGAGGAGCACCTGGGGGAAATGTTCGAGCTCTTTCCTGTTCTTGCCGACCGTTGCCGCCAGAAGGCCGGGACTTTGAGCGGCGGCGAGCAACAGATGCTTTCCATCGCCAGGGCGCTCATGGCCAGGCCACGCCTCCTGGTGCTGGATGAACCGTCCATGGGGCTCGCTCCCCTCGTCGTCGAAGAGATCTACCGAACGGTTCAGACCTTGCAGCAGAAGGGAACGACGATTCTCCTGGTGGAACAGAATGCCATGGGAGCCCTGGCCATCGCCGAACGTGCTTACGTACTGGAAACCGGGCGCATCGTCCTTTCAGGGAATGCTGCCGAACTGATGGAGCATGATGATGTGCAGCGGGCGTACCTCGGCAAAGACTACCAGTATAAATGGGAAAAAAAATAGGGGATGACGATGCCGCAGAATACCGTTCATGCTTTGTCGCGCGACGCCATGCGCCAGTTGCAGATGGAACGGCTCCAGACGACTCTGAACCGCGCCTATTTCAACGTCGATTTTTACCGGAAACGGATGGATGCCCTGACGTTGCTCCCGGAGGATGTGGCGAGTTTTGAAGATCTGCAGCGGTTCCCTTTCACCACGCGCCACGACCTGACAGAGCATTACCCGTACGGCCTTTTTGCCGAGCCCCTCAAGAGCATTGTCCGCCTGAAGATCACCACGCCGCCCCTCCGGGATGAGGGCAAACCCATCGTCATGGGCTTCACACGGCACGACGTCGCCATGTGGCTGTCCCTCATGGTTCGCGTGTACGAACAGCTCGGCATTACGGATCGAGACATTCTGCAGGTGGCGTTCAATTTCAGCGTGTTTCCCGGCGCCTTCACCTTCAACCAGGCCGCCGAAAACCTGGGGGCGACCCTGGCCCCCTCCGCCACCATCTCTGCAACCTTGCAGCTTCAAATCATGCAGGACTTCCGATCCACCGTGCTGGCCACCACGGCGGCCTTCGCGCTTCACATCGTGGAGACCCTGGAACGGCAGGGAAAGGACGCCCGCAATCTCGACCTGCGCCTCGTCTTGCTCGGTCCCGAGCCCCTCTCTGAGGTCACCCGCGAGCGCCTGGAATCGGTTTTCAAGGTGCCGGTTTATGGGCTCTACGGCGTCACCGAGATGGTGGAGCCCGGTGTGGCAGGAGAATGTGAAAAAAAGGAAGGGCTGCACCTGGCGGAAGATCAGTTCCTGGCCGAAATCGTCCATCCCGTCAGCGGGGAGCGTGTCTCTTCGGGACAAGAAGGGGAACTGGTGCTGACGACACTGACTGCTGAAGGCTATCCCCTCATCCGCTACCGCACAGGAGACATCACCGTCTTACGCGAAGCGCCCTGCTCCTGCGGACGGACGACTGCGCGCGTGGCTCCTGTGCTCCGGAGAACCGACAACCGGATTTCTCTGCGGGGCATCACTTTCTATCCCGACGACGTTGAAAAAATCCTGCGCGCTTCAGACCCGGCCCTGGAAGATTTTCGGCTGGTCATTCACACGAGCTATGGCATTGGGCAGCAAATGGAGATTCTCCTCGTCCGGCCCATGGACCGGGATTTTCCGGGTGGCAGCCGTTCCCAGTACCTTGAACTGCAGCGCAGCCATGTCCGGCGGGTCCTGGGGCTCGGGGCGAAGATTCAGATGGTGGAGCGGGAGCGCCTGCCCAGGGAAGGGC
>DAIQOB010000451.1:0-2797 GCA_036788075.1 Syntrophobacteraceae bacterium | reverse complement strand
GGATGATTATGGCTAAGAAGCTTGAAGGCAACATGTGGTCAAGCCGATGGGGACTCATCCTGGCATCCATCGGGATGGCCGTCGGCACGGGGAACATCTGGAGGTTCCCGCGGGTTTCGGCTGCAAACGGCGGCGCGGCCTTTTTCTTTGCCTACGTTGTGGCGCTTTTCCTCTGGGCGATCCCTCTCCTCGCTGCCGAAGGCGTCTGGGGGAAGGTTTCCCGCATGGGTATCATCGGATCCTTCAAGGTTATGTGCGGGCGGGGTTGGACGTGGATGGGAGCGACCATGGCCGCGTTCGTCCTTGGAATCGTCTTCTATTACGGCGTGGTCGTGGGCTGGTGCATGCGCTACCTGGCCTATGCCCTGACCGGCGTGTTCAAGCCCGGTCTCGACACCGAGGCGCTTTGGAAGGCTTTCGCGGCGAACGGGATGCAGCAAAGCCTGCTGTTCATCCTCGTCATCGCCATCTGCATGTGGATCTGTTCCAAGGGTGTGGCCGGCGGGCTTGAAAAGGCCTGCAAGGTCATGGTTCCCGCTATCTTTATCCTTCTCATTTTCCTTGCCATCCGGGCCGCCTTCCTGCCCGGGGCCGTCAAAGGCTATGAATTTTACTTCACCGCCCGCATGTCTGACTTCCTGAACCCAAAGACCTATCTTGAAGCGTTTACCCAGGTGGCCTGGTCGACCGGGGCCGGCTGGGGCCTCTTCCTGACGTATTTCGTCTACGTCAAGAAGACTGAAGACATCATGCTCGCCGCCACCACGACCTGCTTTGCCGACACGACGGCTGGCTTCCTGGCGGGTATGTGCGTCATTCCGACCATCTTTGCCTACGCGCCGGATCCCATGGCCGCAGTGAAAGCCGGCAACACCGGTATGGCCTTCGTCCATTTGACGAGGCTGTTCTCGGAGATCCCGGGCGGCACGATCATGGCCATCGGCTTCTTCCTGGCGCTGGTCCTGGCGGCCCTCAGCTCCGAGATCGCCATGATCGAAATGGGAGCACGCATCCTTGAGGATGTGGGCTGGAGCCGCAAAAAGGCAACCTGGGGTATCGGCATCGTGACCCTGGCCCTGGGACTTCCCTCCGCCATGAACATGACCTTCCTGGACAACCAGGACTGGGTCTGGGGAGTCGGGCTCCTGGTTTCCGGGCTCCTCATGTCCATCGGCGCCATGAAGATCGGCGTCAAGAAGATCTGGGTCGAGCATATCGAACCCTACACCGAGATGAAGCACGAGTGGATGTTCAGCCCGATCAAGCTCTTCCCCGTGTGGTTCGCCATCATCTTCGGCTGGTGGACATGGCAGGCGATCACCTGGTACCCGGGCGAGTGGTACAAGTGGCTTCCCATCAGCAAGTACACCTTCACGGCGGGGACGATGTTCTGGCAGTGGGCTATCGTTATTGCGGTCTCCTTGGTCCTCAATAACTGGCTTGCCAACAAGATGTCCCACAGCCTGGAAGTCTAGCCCAGGGCCGGCGCGGAAGGAGAGGATCTGCATGTGGATGCTCAACATGGCCATTGTGATGGTTGTTGTTATCGGAGGTCTCCTTTATTGTCTGAAGATGGTTATCACCAAAACCGAAATCGACGAGTAAGGTAGGTTTCCATTTTCAAGAGAAGCGGCCCGGGGAATGATTCTCCGGGCCGCTTCGTTTTTCCATGGAGCCATCCGGGTATTTCGGCTATGATGGCGGAAAGTGTTTCTTCCAGGAGGAGGGGGAATTCTCGTGAGGAAAATCTTTATCTCCGGGGCATCCGGGAACGTCGGCCGGCTGTTGGTCAGGCATGTACTTGAGAGGGACGGGTTTGAACTGGCTGGAGGCTATTGCCGCGAGTGCGGCGAGGACCTTGGCGTCCTGTCTGGTGGAACACAAGCCGGAGTCCTGGCCTGCGCAGACCTGCGGGAAGGGCTTCTCGAGAGCAAGGCGGACCTGGTCATCGACTTCACGCACACGAGCGTCCTGATGGAACATTTGGCCATCTACGCCGATCTCGGCCTGGACGCCGTGATCGGAACCACAGGACTATCGGAAGAGGATTTTCTCAAGGTGCAGTCGATTGTCTCCGAGAAGGGGCTGAGATGGGCAATCATCTCCAACTACGGACTGGGGATCAACCTCGTCATGGATTTCATGGTCCGGGCCAGGGAATTTTACCCCTACGTGTCCATCACCGACCGCCACCATCCCTCCATGGGCAACGCCCCCAGCGGGACCGCCGCCATGCTGGCCCAGTCCGTCCCGGAAGGTCCCCGCGGGACGGTGCAGAGCAGGGAGGTCTACGAAGGGGTCCTCGGAGGAAAAATCGCCGGTATCCCGGTCCATTCCGAGCGTTTGCCCTATCCCGCCCCGTTTTCGGAGCATGAAATCGTCCTGGGAAGGCAGGATGAGATCATCCGAATCACGGTTTCGGATTTCACGAGCGAAATTTACATGGACGGGGTTTTCCTTGCCGCGAAGAAGGTTCCCGGCCTGAAGCCGGGATCCCTGGTCCGCAAGCTGTCGGACCTGGACTAGGCCCGAGCCCAAGTAATGGATGACAACCCAGGGCACCCGACCCTCATCAGGGGCTGGGTGGATGAAGAAGGAACGGCCAAACAGGTCGAAATCCTTGTGGATCCCGGAAAGGGTACGGTCCTTTCGATAGGCGCTCCCGCAGAGGCCGCCGTTTCGGGCGGGCCCGGGATCGTGGAATACGACGCGTCGTTTCGCATCCTGCCGGGTGACGTCAATGCCCACAGCCACCCCGAGCAATCCCTTTACGTGGATTTCGTGGATCCCGCATGGG
>DAIQOB010000450.1:0-2802 GCA_036788075.1 Syntrophobacteraceae bacterium | reverse complement strand
CGTTTCAGCCCTCATCACGGAAATCGGTACTCCGGGGGGGCATCTGGCGACCATAGCAAGAGAACTGCGGGTTCCCGCGATCTTTGGAGCAGCGGGCGCCCTCGACATCCTGGGCGAAGGGACCGATGTGACGGTTGATGCGGGAGATCGAGTCATCTACAGCGGCCGAATCGATCCCCTCCTTTCCTACCGCGCCACCGGTGCAGACCTCTGCCCCACCGAGCCCGAATACATCGTTCTACGAAGTCTGCTGCGCTGGATCAGGAAACTGAATCTCATCGATCCCGAGGATGACAACTTTTCCATCGAAAATTGCAACACATACCACGACATCATCCACTTCGCTCACGAACGCTCCATCGAAGAATTGATCCACATCCAGGAACACGCAAATCTCCAGAACAGCGTGCCCGCTCGGCGCCTGGAAGTCGATTTCCCTTTGCACATCTACGTCATCGATGTGGAAGAGGATGATCCCGAGGGAATCCCCGATGCGCGGCAAGACACGCAAGTGCATTCGGAGCCACTCCAGGCGTTTCTGCAAGGGCTCGCTTCCAAAGCACTTTGGGAGGACAACCCAAATCCGCCGATCAGTCTGCAGGATATCTTCTCGGGTCTCGACAGGACAGAGGCGACTCTCGCAGGCCCACCAGAGCATACGGGAAGGAACCTCGCCATCATCGCCCGCAACTATATGAACTTGAGCCTCCATTTGGGTTATCACTCCAGCATCATTGACGCTTATCTCGATGAAAACCCAGGACGCAATACCATTTCTTTCCGATTTGCAGGCGGATTCGCCGACGCCAGGCGGCGTGGGCGTAGAGTGGCTCTCATAAAAAATGTTCTCGACAAAATGGGATTCAAAACGACTGTGAAAGGAGACCTTTTGAGCGGATACCTTCGATGGACCACCAAAGAGGAATCCACCCAGGCTCTGAGCACCATTGGATCGCTAACGGGCTTCACCCGCCGGTTGGATGTCTCCATGGTCTCTGAAGGCAGCATAGAGGACATGTTACGGTTGTTCACCTCCAAGACAAGCAAGGACAGCCGCTGAAATGAAGATGTGGAAGCTCTACCTCAAAAAATTCCCCTACAAGATCATCGAGGCCTGGCAAGCCCGCCGAGAGGCGCGCAACGAAGAGGTGTTGAATGACCTTAGAATTTCCTATCACACCTTTCGGATTCTGCTGGCCAACAATGACCATTCTTTGGATCTGCTATTGAATGTCAATCGTCTGCTCACTTCGGCCGTCCCATCCTGGTCGGCCATTGCCGACGAGACGGAAGAGCTCCTGAGCATTACTTATGAGATTGTAGACGGGTTGAACCGCCTGACCGGCAACGGGCATGCTGGACTGTATGAAAAGCATCGGGCCCTTGCCGTCGCCATCAGGCAATCATTGCACGACATATCCACCCTTTCGCCGAAGGAATGCAGCTGCATCTTCCTGGAAGATCTGACGCCTTCCCATCATTCGATTGTGGGAGGCAAGGCCGCCTCCCTGGGCAGCTTGAAGCAATCCGGCATGCCGGTCCCCGCCGGCTTTGTCATCCCTTCCAGAGCCTGCCGTGAAATCCTTGCCAAAAACCATCTGGATGCTCTCATCAGCGAAAGGCTTGACGATCTGGCCAATCAAGAAGTCCGTTCAGCTTTCACTGAAGCCGATGCAGAGGAGATTCGTAAACACATTCTGGGCGCAGAAATCCCCGAGGATCTCGCGGGCGACATCCGAGCCGCTTACGACCGGCTGAGCGGGGGTTCCGCCATCAGACTATCCGTCAGAAGCAGTGCATCCGTAGAAGATCATCCAGACCACACCTTCGCGGGCCAGTTCAAAACGGTGCTCAACGTGGCATCGTTCGATTCACTGATCGCCGCCGTCAAAGAAGTGCTGGCGAGCAATTTCAATGTTCGCGCCACCATCTATCGTTTTCATGCGGGACTTCCGCTTCCAGACTACGATATGGCTGTCCTCTGCCAGCATATGGTGGACGCCAGGACCGCAGGCGTGCTTTTCACCGTCGATCCTGCATCCCCGGAAGCCAATCGCATGCTCATCAGCGCCGTTGCGGGGCTGGGCATCCTGGCGGTGGGAGGAGAGGCCCCCGCAGATCTTTACAGGCCCCTCCGTGATGGAGCGGACCGGGAAGACCCTGAACAATGGAGGCACATCGCACGGAAGACGCACAGAGTCGTCCCTCTTGGCAGTGGAGGAGTTTCTGAAGAGGAAATTCCCGCTTCAGAAGGAGAGACGGCCCTGCTTTCTCCTAAGGAAGTCCTCTCTTTGGTGGGATATGGCCGCGCCATCGAGAGCCTCAAAGGCCTGCCGCAGGATATCGAATGGGCCATTGATTCCGAAGGCCAAATTTCCATCCTCCAGGCCCGTCCGGCCCATCTCGTCCACCGGGAAGGAAGAGGAAGAACGGTGGTACGGGAGAAGATTCTCATCGACAGCGGAGTATGCGCCTCCCCGGGACGCTGCGTCGGAAAAGCAAGGATCATCCAATCCCTGGACGATTTCAAGACGATATCAGAGGATAGTCGAAACCCGTTTATTTTGGTCTTAAGGCGAAGCATGGTCGACGCCGTCCGATGGCTTCCGTCTGTTGAAGGGGTGATCGTAGATTTCGGCAATCCCGCGGACCACCTGTCCTATGTCGCTCGCGAATATTCCCGCCCCATGCTCACAGGAACGGGAAAAGCCACGGAAGTGATCCAAGACGGCCAATGGATTGTTGTGGGCGCCGACAGAAGCCTGGTATCGGAAGCCCCGGAGAGCGCGTAGTCCGATATCG
>DAIQOB010000449.1:0-2806 GCA_036788075.1 Syntrophobacteraceae bacterium | reverse complement strand
CCCGTGTCCAGGAGCACCGTTTCCCCGGTTTCGGCGTCCTCAAGCTGGATGAGCCCGACAGGGGGGAGCTCCATCTCTCTCGGGTCGCTCACGCTGACGGCGATGAGGTCATGGCGCCGCCCCACGACCCGGAGGGAGCGCTCGAAATTCTCCGCCTGAAAGTCGCTGATGAGAAAGACCACCGCCCGCCGGGTCTGGACGCGCCCGAGGTAGTCCAGGGCCCGGGCGATATCCGTCCTTCCCCGCCTGGGACTGAAGGAGAGGATATCCCGGATCACCCGGAGCACATGCCGGGCGCCCTTGCCGGGGGGGATGAATCGTTCCACGTGGTCGGTGAAGACGACGAGCCCGACCTTATCGTTGTTCTTGATGGCGGCAAAAGCGAGCAGGGCGCAGATTTCCGCGGCCACCTCGTTCTTGAGCTGCCGGGTGCTCCCGAAGCTTCCCGACGCGCTCAAGTCCACGAGAAACATCACCGTCAGCTCCCGCTCTTCCCGGAAGTGCTTGATGAAGGGCTTCCCCGTGCGGGCGGTCACGTTCCAGTCGATGGCGCGGATGTCGTCGCCGGGAGCGTATTCCCGCACCTCTTCGAATTCCATCCCCCGGCCCTTGAAGACGCTTTCGTACTGTCCGGCCAGCACGTCGTTGACGGCTTTGCTGGTGAAAATCTGGAGATACCGGATTTTTCGAGCGAGTTCCTTAGAGATCATGGGACTTTTACGGTACTGAAAATCTGCCGGATCAAATCTTCCGAGCTTTTTTCTTCCGCTTCGGCCTCGTAGCTGATGATGACCCGGTGCCGGAGGACATCCATGCCGATGGATTTCACGTCCTGGGGAGTGACATATCCCCGCCCCTGCAGGAGGGCATGGGCCTTGGACGCCATGCACAGCGCAATGCTCGCCCGCGGGGATGCGCCGTAGCGAATCATGTCGCCGATATTCAGCCCGTAGTCTCCCGGGGATCGGGTGGCCTGGACCACGTGGAGGATGTATTCCTCGATCTTTTCGTCCATGTAGACTTCATCGCTGAGGGCACGAAGGCGCAGGATGTCCGAGGGCGCCAGGACCGGCTCGACAGTCGTTTCGGGGGCCGACCTGGCCATGCGCCGCAGGATCTGGTGCTCTTCGGTCATCGTGGGGTAGGTGACCTTGATTTTCAGCATGAACCGGTCCACCTGGGCTTCGGGAAGCGGGTAGGTGCCTTCCTGCTCGATGGGATTTTGAGTGGCCAGGACCATGAAAGGCTCGTCCAGGGGAAAGGTGGTGTCGCCGGTGGTGACCTGGCGCTCCTGCATGGCTTCCAGCAGGGCGCTCTGCACTTTGGCAGGGGCGCGGTTGATTTCGTCGGCCAGGATGATCTGGTGAAAAATGGGGCCTTTCTTGACGTTGAATTCCCCCGTCTGGGGATGGTAGATGAGGGTCCCGATGAGGTCCGCCGGAAGGAGGTCCGGCGTAAACTGGATGCGTTGGAAGGAGGTCTGCATGGCCCTGGCCGTTGTCGTGACGGCAAGCGTCTTGGCGAGGCCGGGAACGCCCTCGATGAGGATATGCCCATTGCAGAGGATCCCCACCAGCAGGCGGTCGATGAGCTCCGTCTGTCCCACGATGACGTTCCCGATTTCCGACCGCAGGCGCTGGAGCGTTCCGCTCTCTTCCTGCACCCTTTCGCCGATTTGCTTCACATCCATTGACATCTCGGTTGCTTCCTCCGGAAAAATTCCAAAATGCTTCTGTCCGTCCTCTCAGCCGCCGAGGCGAGGCCCTTCGGGCTCGCAGCAGGCAACACGGCGTGAATTGTAAAAATTTTTCCTCAAAAATCAAGGTCGGATGAGGATCGGCAACCTGGCCTGGGGATTGTGCCCATCATGAATCCATCATTCGTATGTTTCTTGAAGGCGCGAGTGTGATAGGATTCCCCGGAAAAAGTGGATGAGAATCGTCAGGGCTCACAGGGACCGCAGGAGGGATTTTTGATGTTTTCAGCGGCTGAGGTTTTCGATGTCGCCATTCGCATCGAAGAAAATGGTGAACGTTTTTATCGAGATGCCATCGCGAGCGTCTCAGACCTGTCTTTGAAGGAGCTGCTGCGCTGGAATGCCGACGAAGAGATGCAGCACAGGGAGCATTTCATCCGCATGAAGAAGAGGGTCTGCTCGGTGGAAAACGTGAATCTGGCGGATCAGATGGGGGGCTTCATTCTCCAGAATGCCGTTTCCGACCATGCCTTTTCTCTGGAAGACGCCGATTTCAGCGCTTTGTGCGATGAGGATGCCCTCCTGAGGACGGCCATCGGTTTTGAAGAGGACAGCCTTACCTTTTATGAAATTCTGGAGTCCTTCGTGACGGAGCCCGACGCCCTCCGCCAGGTCCGACGGATCATGGATGAGGAGCGCAAGCACATCGCGCTCCTGGAAGAGCGCCGCAGGAAAATATCGAAGTAAGCACCTGTTCAGATCAGGCACCATCTCGACTGTGGAGGAAAAGGATCATGGAAAAACCCGTTGAGCATTACTGGCAGATCCGTCTGGAACGTCTTAAAGAGGCCTTGGAAGAAAACCGATTTACAGTGTTCCTGGCTCAAGACGCTGCCGAAGCCCGAAAAATAGTCCTGGAAGATATCCTGCCCAAGTCCGGGGCAAAGAGTGTTTCCTGGGGCGGCTCCATGACTCTCGCGGCGACGGGTTTGATGGAAGCTGTCAAGGCGATCCCGGGCCTGGAGGTCCTGGACACCGCCGACAGGTCCCTGCCGCCGGAAGAGAGCCTGGAGCTGCGGCGCAGGTCGCTCCTGGTGGATCTGTTCATCC
>DAIQOB010000448.1:0-2814 GCA_036788075.1 Syntrophobacteraceae bacterium | reverse complement strand
AGCTCACATGGAGCTGCACACCAGTCCTTCCAGGGTGATGAGCCACCGGGTGAGGCATCGATGCAGGATCTGCTCGGCGCGCTGCACATCCAGGCGGTATTTTTCGGGGATCAAAGACAGGTCGATGACATGGATTCCGTCCTGCTGCGCCAGAAAAGGAATACGGCTCAGGCTGACGGGATCCAACTGGGCCAGGTGACAGTAGACCCGATTGAGGATGGCCTTGGAGCTCTTGATCTTCAGTTGTTGGAGGGAGTAATTGTTGGCAAAAAGGGTCAGTCCGGCAAAGGCCGACCCGCAGGGAAACGCTTCGGAGCTGATGCCGTCGCGTTTCAGGAGATAGAAGGGGGCCACGAGGGAAAGGTGCAGGGGAGCGGACGGGCACTCGGGGATTTTTTCCTGCAGTTCCAACATCACGGCCGACAGGTTTTCCCGCAGGGGATCGAAATCCCTCACCTCCAGGGGGCAGCAGGCTTGATCCAGCAGGGGCAGAATTTTTTCTCTGGCCTCGGGAAGCGTGAGCAGAATCCAACCCTTGCATGAACGGGAGACGGTGGACTGCAGGAACTCGGGCGCAAGCTCGCCCGGTGTCTTGATCTGCAGCAGCTGGAACCATTGGCCGGGCTGCGACCGGCGCTTCAGGAGCTCCTGAGCCACCTCCCGCGCGTTGTCGATGAAACGGCCTTCCAGAGCGACCAGTTCCTGCTCTTCGATGAATACAACGGATGCAGCCTGCACGATATGATCGACGGCCACCACCTGCAGAATGTGCCGCCTATGATCAAATGGGGGATGTTCGCCCTGCCAGTCCTCATAGGTGAGGATCTGGAGCTCTTCTTTGAGGGCGTCGGGCAGCCGCTCCATTCCCTCGGGACCATGAAGATTTTCCCTGGGAATGATCATGGTCTTGCAACCGACATCGCAGGCCGTTTCGAGCTTGATAACCAGTGCGCCGATGGAAGATATGCGGCCCTGCGTGTCGATTTCTCCCGTCATGGCCACATCCCTTCGGATCTTTCGATCCAGGATTTGGGAGGCCAGGGCCAGGGCGATGGCCCCTCCCGCCGAGGGGCCGTCCTTGCTCGTGGAAGCCCCCATGAAATGCAGGTGGACAGGATCCTTCAGGTGATCCAGATCGATGCCCCAGGCGTCGGCACAGTGCAGGAGGGCTGTCGCGGCCACCTTGCGGCTCTCGTCCATGATTTTTTCTATGTTGCCCGTGGCGTGCACGATGCTCATGGCCCCCCGGCCGTCGGGCTCCCCTCCCGCCGGCAGACGAATGCGGGTCGCCTGGATGGGGATGATGGACCCCACACCGCGCTCGATATCGACTCCAAGCGCCAGCATTTCCCCCACCCGGTCTTCATTGTTGATCTGCCGCGGGCGGCGAGGCTCTTCCAGATACTGCTTGATCTTCACCCGTGTGATGCACACCGAAGTGGCTCCGAGAGTCAGGATTTCCTTGCGCTGGATACGAAGGAAAAGGGTTCGGATGATTCGTTCCAGCTCCCGGACCCCGGCCTCGTAAGTATATGTTCGGATGAGGTGTCTCAGGAGATCCGATTCCTGTTGGGGATCGAAAAATATCTCGTCCCTCCCGATCTGGTACTTGGTGCGCAGACGCTCGATGAGATACTTTCGGGCAATGGCAATCTTTTCCTCGACACTGTAGCGGTCCAGGAAGACGACCTCACACCGGTTGATCACCGTCGGCGGCACTGTCTCCAGTGTGTTGGCCGTCAGTATGAAATGGCAGTTGGAAAGATCGATGTCCACGGTGGTTTCCGTGTACTTGTCATGGTAGAGGTGGTTCTGTTCGGGATCCAGGATTTCCAGGAGAGTGGCGATGGCGAACTTCTCGGTTTTGTCGGCCTCATCCATGATGATCATGCCGTTCATGACTCCCATCTTGATCAGCCCCTGAACGACGGCCCCCGGTTTCGAGCCTTCGTAGGTGAAGCCGTGTCCTCGAATGTCGGCTTCATCCTGCATCCCTCCCAGGGAGATCTTGTGATAGGGAATTTCCAGATTCTGAGCGATGGAGATGGCGAGGGAGGTCTTGCCCACTCCCGGCGGCCCTACAAAAAGAAAAGCGCTTCCCGTACGGTGCCATGAGGCTGCTTCAGCTTCGGAATACTGCCGGTACCGCCAAATGAGGTTGGAGAAAAAATCACAGAGCAGCTCCTTGGGTTTTTGCAGCCCATAATGGGTTCGATGCAGCCCCTCTTCGAAAGCTGTCGGGGAGACCCGAATGGGCTGGATCTTTCCCCACGGTATCGCCAGGAGGGTTTCGATGAGCTCGCTGTATTTGGCTCCGCTGTGTCCCACGGCGTTGAGCTTGTTTCGATCGATGACTTCGAGCACCTGGGGCGGAAAACGCGGATCGCTGTGTGCAGCTTCAATGCGATCCTTCAGGGTCAAAGTCTTTTCGGCCGGGGCGGAGGGAACCACCGGCTTCCTGGGTGGGCCCACGGCAGCGGCTTGCGCGCTGAGCCAAGCCCGCTCCTGTGCCATGAAGGAAAGTGCTCCTTCTTTGAAGAGCTCGAACAGCTCCGCGGCATTCTTGTTGTCGAGCCGCCCCTCGGGCAGGCGCAGCTCGTGAAAGAGACCCACCACTCCCCAACGTTCCTTGAATGCCTGAAAGACCTCCACGGCCCCTGCTTCGTTCGTCTCCATCAGAAGTGTGAATAACTGGAGAATGTCCTGGAAGCAGGAAGCTCTCTGCATGAGCGGAAGCGTGTTGTTTTGACTGCGGCGGTAAAATTCCCCCAGAAGCTTGCTCTTGAGGTCCACGTCCAGAATCGGAAAAACCTC
>DAIQOB010000447.1:0-2823 GCA_036788075.1 Syntrophobacteraceae bacterium | reverse complement strand
TGAACAGCCTAAAGCAGTTTGGAAAGGTGACTCCTCCCCAGTTCGACAGTGCAGAGCTGAAGGCAGCCATCGCTGCCGGCACTCGGCGCGGATGGAAAACGATGGTCCACGCCAATGGTGACCTTCCCGTGGCACAGGCACTGGAGGCGGGTTGTCATTCCATCGAGCACGGTTTTTTCATGGGACGGAGCAATCTCGAGAGGATGCGCGACTTGAGAGTCTACTGGACGCCTACGGCCTGCACCATGAAAGCCTATTGGGAACAGCTTCCGTCAGATGGGGTCGAAGTCGAAATTTCCCGGCGAAACCTGGACCACCAAATGGAACAGATCGCTTACGCCCTCAGGATCGGAACCCCTCTCACCGTGGGAACAGACAGTGGCGGATTGGGACTGCATCACGGAGCTTCCCTCATCGAGGAGCTCAAGTTGTTCGTGTCTGCCGGCTTTTCCCTGGAGGGAGCGATTCAGTGTGCCAGCTCCAATGGAGCTCAGCTTCTGGGACTGGATGAGACTCTCGGGACCCTGCGCCCGGGGCTCAGTGCCACCTTCCTCGTGGTCAAAGGCGCCCCGTCCAGCCTTTTGAAGGCATTGCAGCATCCTGCCGGTGTTTATGTGAACGGTGTGCCTCTTGTTGAAAACTTGGAGGAGCAATGAGATTGTGCCGTTTGAATGGCGATCGTCACTCCGTTGTCGCGCACCGGGAAGGAAGGGGCCGAACCCTTTCTTCATCACGGTTTTTGCATATTGATCCTTTTCCATCGGGAGGGAATCTGCTATAGATTCAACTTAAGTTCATACGTGCAGGGCTTTTCAACTGCTATCCCCATGATTATTGCCAGAGTTTGTGTTTTCACGGCACGAACGCCCGCACAGCCACAGGAGCCTTGGCACAAAGACTGAAAATGGAAATTGTTTTATGCCTTGAGGGGATAAGGTACCGGCGGCATCCATGAGCGCTTCCGGCAGGGAGCGCTCATGCTGGCGAAAATTCCCCTCGTATTCTTATGGCAGACCAACATTTCTCGAGAATTCGCATTTAATTAAGGAGGCTTGTCTCTTGAGTCCGTTTTATAAGAATTTAGCCCTTTGGTTGGTCATCAGCCTCATGGTGGTTCTGCTCTTCAATTTGTTTCATCAACCCCAGCACGCAAGCAGTGAAGCCACCTACAGTCAGTTTCTCGCTGCCGTTCAAAAGGGCGAAGTCTCTCAGGTCATCATTCAGGGAGATCATATCCTTGGGACATACAACAAAGACGGGAAGACTTTCAGAACATTCATGCCCCGTGATTCCGACCTCATTCGCACCTTGAGAGAGCACGGCGTCGATATCCAGGCCAAACCTGAAGAGGAATCTCCCTGGTACATGACGATCCTGATCAGCTGGTTTCCCATGCTCCTTCTGATCGGAGTGTGGATTTTCTTCATGCGCCAAATGCAAATGGGCGGGGGGAAAGCCATGAGCTTCGGGAAAAGCCGTGCAAGATTGCTCAATGAAACCGCTAAGAAAATCATGTTTGACGATGTGGCCGGCGTGGACGAGGCCAAAGAGGAGCTCCAGGAGATCGTGGAGTTCTTAAAAGACCCCAAGAAGTTCACCCGCCTGGGAGGTCGAATCCCCAAGGGAGTCCTCCTGGTGGGAGCGCCCGGAACCGGAAAAACTCTCCTGGCCCGGGCCATCGCGGGGGAAGCGGGCGTTCCTTTCTTCACCATCAGCGGCTCGGATTTTGTCGAGATGTTTGTGGGCGTTGGTGCATCCCGCGTGCGGGATCTTTTCATGCAGGGCAAGAAGAACGCTCCGTGTATCATTTTCATCGATGAAATCGACGCGGTGGGTCGTCATCGCGGTGCGGGACTCGGTGGAGGCCACGACGAACGGGAACAGACCCTCAACCAGCTCCTGGTGGAAATGGACGGCTTCGAATCCAACGAGGGAGTCATTCTCATTGCTGCCACGAACCGCCCGGACGTTCTGGACCCAGCCCTTTTGAGGCCGGGGCGCTTCGACCGGCAGGTTGTCGTTCCCGTGCCGGACATTCGCGGCCGAATCGGGATATTGAAAGTCCACATGCAAAAAAAGCCTCTTGCCCCCGACGTCGACACCAAAACCCTTGCCAAGGGGACGCCGGGGTTCTCCGGTGCCGACCTGGAGAATCTTGTCAATGAGGCAGCCCTGCTTGCAGCTCGGAAGAACAAGGACCAGATCGACATGTCGGATTTCGAGTCTGCCAAGGACAAGGTCATGATGGGACTTGAGCGCAAAAGCATGATCCTGAGTGAAGAAGAAAAGCGCACAACGGCTTTTCATGAAGCAGGTCACGCTTTGGTGGCGAGGCTCCTGCCCAATGCCGATCCCCTGCACAAGGTCACCATCATTCCCCGGGGAAGGGCGCTCGGGTTGACGCAGCAATTGCCCCAGGACGATCGACACACCTACTCCCGAGACTACCTGCTGGACACCATCGCCATTCTTATGGGAGGGCGCGTGGCCGAAGAGGTGGTTTTGAACCAGCGCACCACCGGGGCGTCCAACGATATCGAGCGTGCGACCCAGATGGCGCGTCGCATGGTGTGCGAATGGGGTATGAGCGAGGTCCTGGGCCCCTTGAGCTTCGGCAAGCGGGAGGAACAGGTTTTCCTGGGGCGGGACATTGCGCAGCACCGGGATTACAGTGAAACCACCGCGGTCCAGATCGACAAGGAAGTCCGGAGTATCGTCGAAACAAATTACCTGCGGGCCAGAGACATTCTCAACGGCAACATGGATGTTCTGGTAGCGATTGCGGAAGCACTCCTGGAGAGGGAAACGCTGAATCTGCGGGAT
>DAIQOB010000446.1:0-2826 GCA_036788075.1 Syntrophobacteraceae bacterium | reverse complement strand
GTGGGCACCTTCCTGTTGAGCTTTGGAGCCATGACCGTTGCGTTCCCCTGGGGAGTGGCGACGGCCATCTACCTGCATGAATATGCTCGCCCGGGTCTTGCCATGCGCGTCATTCGGCTGGGAATCAACAACCTGGCGGGCGTTCCTTCGGTGGTGTTCGGCCTCTTCGGGCTGGCCTTCTTCGTGACCTGGTGCAAGATGGGGGTGAGCGTGTTGTCGGGCGTGCTTACTCTTGGCGCGCTGATTCTTCCCGTCATCATCGGTACGGCCGAAGAGGCTTTGAGGTCGGTACCGTCCACCTACCGAGAGGCTTCGCTGGGGCTGGGGGCGACCAAATGGCAGACCATTTTCCGGGTGGTCCTGCCCGCAGCTTTTCCAGGGATGCTCACGGGCTCAATTCTCGGCATCAGTCGGGCGGCGGGGGAAACGGCCCCGATCATGTTCACCGCGGCGGCATATTTTACGCCCAATATGCCTTCATCCATCTTCGACCCGGTCATGGCCCTGCCTTACCACGTCTACGTGTTGGCGACAGCCGGTACCGAAATCGAAGCGACTCGCCCCCTCCAATACGGAACAGCACTTGTGCTGATTTCCCTCGTTTTTGGGATGAACCTCATCGCCATCATTTACCGGGCGCGATTACAGCGAAAACGCTGAGAGAAAGGGCCGGGCAACGACAGGCGGATTTCAGAGAACCGCCAGGTAACAGTGAGTTACCTGGCGGTTTTTTGTTTGTGTGTGCCTGCAATGGTCCTTAAAGTCCACGGCATCGGGAATGCATGTGAGGCATTCTGCTTTTCAGTTTGTTTGCTAAAAAGCATTCGGCAGTCTACAAAAGGCTCAGTCATCCGCTCTTTGTCTCGGTCCCGGAAAAGTTCGTCATTCTCTTGAATTTCACGTCATGTTCACCGTCCCGAAAACAATCCGTCATATTGACTTCTCATAATACTTCTTGAGGTTTGAGGTAAACGCTGTGTGGCAGTGCTTTGCATGAGCAAAGCACTTGTGATTCGAGCTGGCCATTACACAAAGTGCCGAGGGAAAATTTGAATGAACCCAATGGAAAAGTCTTATCCCAATACGCCGGTTCTGGTTCCTGGCCGTTCGCCAGAGTCAACACCGCCGTCACTCTCTGGTATCGCCAGACAACTCGACATGTATACTCCTGCAAAGGGCGGATGGATCCATTCCCTTCCCTTTGCGCTGCACGATACCACGGCAGGTTCTGAAAGTGAGCTCCAGGCGATTGTCAAAGGCAGGCGCATGGATGTGGATTTGCCGATCACCATCGAGCAGTCGAATTATTTCGCTAATATCATTAAGAGGATCACTTCGGGTGAAGCACCGAGGAAAGCGGTTACGGACCTGGAACGGTGGCTCGCCGGCAATGCTGAGGGGGTCTGGGAAAACAGTTGGGTGCGTTTTCCCGCATGTCTCCTCAGTCCCTATGCGAAAAGGATCCTGGACCTGGATCTTCTGGCCGATAAAAGCAGGCCTCAGAGTGGGTCGCGTTCGGACGCCGGCCGGTTCATTTTCCACCAGCGGGGAGAGGAAACCATTCGTGTCCCTGTCAGCTATCTTCTTAAGCTGTCTCTGGCCGACATTCTGGGAGGCGAAAGGGCTCTTCCCGCAGTGGTCCGGCAGACCGGCGAATATTTACTGAATCATTTCTTGAGTGACAACAGCTCCCCCGAGACGTTTTCTTTTTATGTCGTGCCCCTGTGCCCCGAATCAGGGATGGGGCAGGCCCTTGCACGTGAAACAGCCCGGCGCTTTCTCCTCACGCAGCTCCTGATGCTCCACGCCAACGAAGTCTTCCAGCTTAGAGCCACCGGTCAGGAAGCGATGATCTATTCGGCTCCTCATCCGCCCATACGCCAGAAAGAGCTCAACGATTGCATTTCCGATGCATATTACAGGGAGCTTTTCATGAGTCCGTGCCTGTCGGGATGGTGCAAAGGTGAGGAAAAGCACCAGTATATGGGATTGTGCCATGAGGTCCTGAGCCGCAGTCAGTTGAATGGAGTGGCAAAGCTGAGGGAGGCGGGCATCATCAACCGGAACCTGGTGGTCTTGCCCAACACATCCAATATCAGCCTGGCCAACAACGGGACTCATGTGAGTCTCGGCAGCCGCAAGCTTACGCGCTGCCTGAATGACTCTTCTTCCGGATTTACACGGGTGGAAGAAAAGTACCTGGGAGACCTGGTCATCAAGTTCACGGAGCATTTTCTGCCCCTGTTCGCAGGAACCTACAGTGCTGCGCCGTACCGAGTGGATTTCTGGGATTTTCACCCTGAAAGGCTTCTAGGATTTTTGCCCCATGAACTCGATTACACGCATCTGCGCATGATCTGGAGGCGGTGGAGGAAGAAGGCGAGTACGAAAATTTTTGGACACCCCATCACTCCCTTCGGCCCCCGATGGTTTGACCGTATTTTGAGCGCTCTGTTCGGTTTGAAGGGGGATTTTCTGCCGGACTTCCGTCTCGTCGATTACTTCGTGGCCCTCATGAGCACCGAGCGCAGCCCAGCCCTGGACGGGCAGGTGGGCAACGGTGAACGGTTGAAGCAGGATTTAGCGCATCTTGGTGTTTTCAATTGCAAAATGGCTCTCTACCAGCTGGTCCGGTTGAGGGAATACCATGTCATGGGCTTCAGCGGCTTTGAGATGCGTATTTACAGCCTCTTTGAAAGCCACAGTGGAGATATGGGGCCGGCCGTCGATCTCCAGCTTCTCGTCACAGCCCTGGCCTTCAAATACATCGCTCAGGGGAAACTGGAGCATGAGGATCCACGCTATTTCGTAGCCGAGGGCCGTGAG
>DAIQOB010000445.1:0-2835 GCA_036788075.1 Syntrophobacteraceae bacterium | reverse complement strand
TTCGTCATTCCGGCGAAAGCCGGAATCCAGGAAAATAAAGACCTTCTGGACCCCGGTTTTCACCGGGGTGACGTTCAGTCAACAGCATTGCCACCAATCCTCCGCCCTGCAAAGAATTCACAAATCCACACCCGGCTCTCCTGCCTGAAAAATGCGGCATGGTCCACCCGGCGGTTCGCGCCCCGGGGTCGTTCAAACCCGGCACTTCATGCATGATGGACACGTTTCATTGCTCTCGGCAAAGTGCATCTTCTTGTGTACTGAATCCGTGTGAAATGTTAATGTGAATTGTTTCATTTTCATGACAGTATTCGTTTTCGTCACATCCAACGCAAGGTCTGCAAAGGGTATTTCGGGGCAGCGCGATGGTGTTTTTACCCTTCTTTCCATGAAAGGGAATCAATGGGTGGTCTGTTCGGTATTGCATCCACAAACGACTGTGTTTCCGATCTTTTCTATGGGACTGATTATCACTCCCACCTGGGGACCCGGCGCGGCGGAATGGCCGTCCGCAATTCCCAGGGCATCCACCGCTCCATTCACAACATCGAAAACAGCTATTTCCGATCTAAGTTCGAGCCCGAACTGACGAGCTTTCGGGGGAATTGCGGCATTGGGGTCATCAGTGATACGGACCCGCAGCCGCTCATCATCAGTTCCCATCTGGGCACCTTCGGCATCGTCACGGTGGGCAAGATCAACAACCTGGAGGAGCTTGTGCGGGAGGCGTTCGAGCGGCGTCGCTCCTTTTCAGACACGGCGGGGGGGATTGTCAGTCCTACGGAAATGGTGGCCAAGCTCATCTGCGAAGAGGAGGATTTTGAATCGGGAATCCAAAGCGCCCAGGCGGCCATCCAGGGGTCCTGCTCTCTCCTCATCTTAACTGACAAAGGAATCTATGCCGCCCGGGACCGGTTGGGGCGGACCCCCCTTGTCATAGGACGGCGTGACGATGCACTGGCCGTGAGCTCGGAGTCCTGCTCCTTCCCCAATCTGGGTTTTGAAACCGAAGGATTCCTCGGGCCGGGGGAAGTGGTCTTCCTGACGGGGGAAGGATGGGAGCAGCGTGTGGAAGCGGGATCCTGTATGCAGGTTTGTGCGTTTCTGTGGGTCTACTATGGGTACCCAGCTTCCGAGTACGAAGGGATCAATGTGGAGTTTGCCCGGAATGCCTGCGGTGCCGCTCTGGCCCGTCATGACTCCGTCGAGGTCGATTACGTGGCCGGCATTCCCGATTCGGGCATCGGGCATGCCCTGGGATATTCCAACGAAAGGAAACTCCCTTACTGCCGTCCCTTCGTGAAATACACGCCCACCTGGCCGCGCAGCTTCATGCCCCAGAGTCAGCACCTGAGAGACCTGGTGGCCAGGATGAAGCTGATTCCCGTTCGGAAGCTGATCGAAGGGAAAAGACTGTTGTTCTGTGAAGATTCCATCGTTCGCGGGACGCAACTGAAGGACAGCATCAAGATCCTCTTCGACTGCGGGGCCAGGGAAGTCCATATGCGCCCTGCATGCCCGGTCCTCCTGTTCCCCTGCGAGTTCCTCAACTTCTCCACCTCCCGATCCACCCTGGACCTGGTGGGGCGCAAGGTCATCCAGGAGTTGGAAGGTGCCGAAGATACGGACTTGCATGCCTACGCCGTGCACGGGTCGGAAAAGCACCTGGCCATGACGGACCGCATCCGGCAGCGGCTTCGCCTGACGACCTTGAAGTACCAACGCCTGGACGACCTGGTGGCTGCAATCGGGCTGCCCAAAGAGAAGCTGTGCACGCATTGCTGGGACTGCTCCAGTACCTTCTGATCCGTTCGCAAATTCGAGTCAATCATTCCGTTTTGATATGAGCCTTTCGATGACATGAGGAGAACGACGATGCTATCGTGCAAGACGGTGGAAGATGTGTTGAAATTTACAAAGGACAACGATGTCGCTTCCGTGCAGTTCTGGTTCACAGACGTTCTGGGACAGCTGAAGAGCTTTTCTGTCACGCCCGATGAGCTTCCCCTGGCATTCACGGAGGGCATGGGCTTCGACGGTTCCTCCATCGAGGGTTTTGCACGCATTGAAGAAAGCGATATGGTGGCCGTCCCAGACCCCACCACCTTTCAGCTCCTCCCGTGGAGGCCCAGGGAACGACCTGTGGGGCGGTTGTTCTGCGACGTGTGCACACCTGAGGGGCATCCTTATGAAGGGGACCCCAGGTACGCTCTCAAGCGCATGCTGAAGAGAGTCAATGAAAAGGGCTACACCTGCTACGTCGGTCCTGAGCTGGAATACTTCTATTTCAAATCCGACGCGGCCCCGGAAGTCCTGGACCGGGCAGGCTATTTCGATACGACTCCCCTCGACCGGGGAGGGGATTTGCGGCGCAGCACCATCTTCGCACTACAGCAGATGGGAATCGATGTGGAGTACAGTCACCATGAGGTGGCGCCGAGCCAGCATGAAATTGACCTGCGCTACGATGAAGCCCTGCGGATGGCCGACATCACGCAGACCTATCGCATCGCCGTGCGGGAGACCGCCCGACAGCACGGAGCGTACGCCACCTTCATGCCCAAGCCACTGTTCGGGCAGAACGGGAGTGGGATGCACGTGCATCAGTCCCTCTTCCAGGGCGACCGCAATGCCTTCTTCGATCCGTCCGAGCCGTTTCATCTCTCGAAGATAGCGAGGTGCTACATCGCCGGAATCCTCAAACACGCACGGGAGATCGTCGCCATCACGAACCAGTGGGTGAATTCCTACAAACGCCTGGTGCCGGGATATGAGGCCCCGGTCTACATTGCGTGGGCCCGCCGCAACCGATCCACCATGGTGCGCGTGCCCATG
>DAIQOB010000444.1:0-2840 GCA_036788075.1 Syntrophobacteraceae bacterium | reverse complement strand
TCATCAATTCCCCGGCCAATTGGGTCGTGGCGCTGCTCACCGTGGCCGCGAACAACAGGATCTGACACTGCTTGGGCACGGAGGATGCAATCCGCTTCACATCGTCGATGAATCCCATGTCGAGCATGCGGTCGGCTTCATCCATGACAAACATTTCAAGGCGGGAAAGGTCGATGCGTCCACGTTCCATATGATCCAGCAACCGCCCGGGGGTGGCCACGATCATCTCGGGCCTCTGGGAAAGCGCCCGGATCTGCTCAGGGAAGGGCATGCCTCCAAAAATGGCAACGCTCTTCACACGCAGGAATTTACCGTACGTGCGGGCGGCCTGAGTCACCTGATCGGCCAGTTCGCGAGTGGGAGTGATGACGAGGACGCGGGGTCCGGGAGTACGCTCCGCCCTTTCCATGGAAAGCCTCTGGAGGGCGGGCAGGACGAAGGCGGCGGTTTTGCCGGTGCCCGTCTGCGCAGACGCGATGACGTCGTGCCCGGCGAGGGCCTTGGGAATGGCGTCCATCTGAATCTGGGTCGGTTTCTGGTGGCCACACTGGGTAAGGGCTTTGAGGATGGGGGGGCACAACTGCAGAGTTTCAAAAGACATTAAGCGTATAATCCTTCTTTTTTTCGGCATCAGAAACAGGCCATTCCTCCGGGAGCGGGAAAAACCCGCGGATCCGGCACAGTACGGCATGTCCGCCTCGCTCCGCAAAAATCGCAGAACGGGGCGGATACTGAAGCAGAAAATCGGTTGTGGGGATTGAGACAATCAGGCTGTAGAGGAATACCCGCGCAGAACGAGGCGCTTGCGGCTACAACACCCTAAAATGGACCGGCATGAAACGAAACATCGCCGCCAACCAGGTGCGCTGCCGCAGTCAGTAAATCTCTCTGAGGGCAAGGGGTCAGTGATCGATGGAAGTCATATTGCTAGTGCAAGAAAAAGCGAAAGCAGTCCGCAAAACCATTTTCGCCGGGGTCTCAAACAATTGGCGCGATTATACCCCGGCATTTCCAAAAGGCAACCCGTTTTTTCTCAGGTGATGCATCTACCTTTCTTTCTCCCATGGAAAACACGGCAATCCCGAAGTTGTTGGCGCGAGAGACGACTCCCCCCATCAAGGCTCCGGCTCACGCAGCATGGCATTGGGGTTGATATGTGGATCCTGGGCACATTCCCGGCAGTAGTAGAGGGGCATGACCGTTCCGCAGCCATGGCCGTAGAGCTCGAAGCGGGCGCACTCCTGGCACAAAGGCACCCCGCATCCCGAACAGGACGTAAAGAATGGGGGCCGATGACACATGCTGCAGACTCTTCCTTCAGTTTGGGCGTGCATGATCAACTCCTTCTTCATGTCTCTTGAGTACATGAGCAAAAGAAATGTGACATTGTTGGCTGTCAGCGAGCCCGCCATAACGGCATGACGGGTCAACCAACGGGCTAACGGCATCCCGGCCGCAAGGTCTGCATATCCCGATTGCCTGTTGATGGAAAGGGCGCAAATGAATTATTCTCCAACACAAAGATGAAACACCCTCCGAGAGAAGGAAGTTTCCATGAGCAAAGACTCATATTATCTGCGCATCGCCCAGGCTGTGGCCTCGGAATCCAAGTGCCTGTCACGGCAGATCGGCGCCATCCTGGTGAAAGACAAGTCCATCATTTCCACGGGCTACAACGGTCCCCCGCGAGGTGTGCCCCATTGCGACGAGCGGTACACCTGCGATGCCTACCTGATGGAAAGCCTCGAAAAAATCAACGGCCCCCGCGTCTACGATACCAGGGTGTGCCCACGCCGGGCCATGGGTTTTCAAAGCGGCGAGGGGCTGCATTTCTGCATCGCGAGCCACGCGGAAGTCAACTGCATCAACAACGCCGCACGCCAGGGGATCGCCACCTTTGGAAGCTCCATGTACCTGTCCTGCGAAATCCTGCCCTGCAAATCCTGCCTGTGCGAAATCATCAATGCCGGAATCCAGGAGGTCGTCGTTGTGGAATACAACCCGTACGACCGGACCAGTCTTTTTTTGATCCAGCACAGCGGACTGCGCATCCGGACCTATTCAGCATCCGGATAGAAAAGGACGCTCATTGGAGACAATGTTTTTGACTTAACCAACGTTCGTCGTTCCGGCAAAAGCCGGAATCCAGGAAAATAAAGACTTTCTGGACCCCGGTTTCCACCGGGGTGACGCTAAGTCAACAGCATGGCCCCTTTGGAGCGCCCGGCGAGCACCTGCTCCTTGACAGCCATACACTATATATCTTAGATTATTCTATGAATTTAGCATAAACCAAAGCCATGCTGAACGGTTGAAAGCAAGGCATGGCAGGGAGGTAGTCACCATGGCACATGAAACGATCAGAGTCTCACCATGCGTGGCATCATGCGTGGACGACCAAAAAAATAAGATCTACCTGGAAGTCGAGCTCCCGGGAGTGGACAAAGAAGGCATCAAGCTCACCGTTCATGAAGATAGCTTCTATCTGACAGCGGCGCGCCGGGATGGCTACATGGAATATTCCACAAGTTACGCTCTGTGCTGCCCCGTGAAGGCGGAAGAAGCCAGGGCAAAATATGAAAACGGACTGCTGAAAATTGAACTCCCCTTCAAGGAGGCCTTGGAAGGGGCCGTCAATATCGCAGTGGAATGAACCCGCCTGCAATGAGCTCTGCCTGATGGTCCTTCCAGGTCATCGGGCCGTGCGACGCTAAAATGCCGGAAGCTCTGGACAGAGGATTCTAACCCCCTTCCCCGGTGCTTCCGGCACACATTCAAATGCATCCCCGCCTCACGCTGCGACTCCATCAGAGGCCCGCAAAGAGCTGAACACAGATGTT
>DAIQOB010000443.1:0-2844 GCA_036788075.1 Syntrophobacteraceae bacterium | reverse complement strand
TCCATCGCCTACGTCGTGGGCTTTCTGACCCTCGCGGGTTTTGTGCTCGCCCTGTGCCGGTCCGCCCGTTGAAACACACCTTGGCACCAGGAACATCATTCAATGTTCTGCGTTTGTAGGAGCGGCTTCCAGCCGCGAATAAACCTCGCGGCTGGAAGCCGCTCCTACAAAAAACCAACCTTTCAATCCTCCCCCTTCATCTTCTTCAACGCTTTAGGAATGAAAAAAGAAAGGACAAAGAGCCCCAGCCCCAGGAAAAGCTTGAAGGATTTGAGCTGCTTCCAGTCGCCGGTCCCCCAGATCTCCGCGAACGTTCCGATGAAAAAGGTGAAGATGAACGTCCCCACGAGGATACCGAGCCCCGTTGCGAAGAAATACTCCACAAAGCGTACCTTCGTCAGCCCCATTCCAAAATTCATGGGTGTGAAGGGGAAGTAAACCAGGCGCAGATACAGCACCGTAGCGAACCCGTTGCGCGCGATGGCGTCATCGTATTTTTTCAGTCTTTCGCCCACCAGGGACGCCGCAAAGTCCCTCCCCAGGGTCCGAGCGATATAAAAAGCGAGGCTCGAACCCATCATGGCGCCGATCCACACGTAGACGAACCCCTGGTAAGGGCCGAACAAGGCCGCACCCAACCCCGTGAGGAGGATGGAAGGAACGAAAAGGCTCACTCCGACGGCATAAAGGACAATGAAAACGGCAGGGGCCCACATGCCCGCACCATCCAGGAATTGCCCGAGGACATCGGCCGTCAGCCAGTCCTTGAAGGGCGTGAGGCGCATGACGCCTACCGATACCAGGATAAAGACACCCAGAAGGAACGCTTTCAGAACAGCGGCCTTTGTCCTCACATTTTTTTCAAGAACGTTTTCCAATGCTTCCGACATCCTCATCCTCCTTTCAACCGCCCCATCCATCAAGAGGCTGTCTAACAAACTCGGTTCGATTCCCCTCTCTTTAAACATATAAGGGGGAAGAGGCATGTTTCCGACAACATTCAGCTTGGACTATCAAAATACATTTTACTTATGATAACCTGACTCCCGATAGAAGCACCAATCATCTTTTCCATAGATTTGAGGCTGCAACCGATTCCCAGAGCGCACCCCAACGGGAGCCCACCCTTCATGGCGAGGCTCCTGTTGTCTCAGGAGGCTGAAATGCCGGAAACCAACGTGCTCGTGGTTGATGACGACAAGAGTATTCTCACCGCCCTTCGCATGACCCTCGAAGGGGAATATCATGTGGCCACCGCAGAGACGGGAGCAGACGCCATCGGCCTTCTGTACGCGCAAAAGCCCGAGGTGGTCCTCCTCGACGTCGGGCTTCCGGATACGAGCGGCATCAACCTGATTGAGCGCATCAAGAACATCGATCCGGACGTTTCCATCATCATGGTCACGGCGGCTGAAGAAGCCCAGACTATTGTGAAGGCCTTGAAGCTTGGCGCTTACGACTACCTGGTGAAGCCCATCGATGCTCAGGCGCTGAAGGTGACTCTGCGCAACGCCCTGGAAGCCAGAGGGCTGAGAGACACCATTCGCCGCATTCAGAAGCCCAAAATCGAACAGTATCGCCTCGACCTGATCGGCAGAAGCCCGCAGATTGCAGCCATGGTGGAGACGGCTCGAAAGCTGGGCCGCAATGTCGACACTCCGGTTCTCATCACCGGCGAGACCGGAACGGGAAAGGGAGTGCTGGCCCGCGCCATTCATTTCAGCTTTTCGGAGCTCCCCGGCCCCTTCGTCCCCGTCAATTGCACTGCCATCACCCACGACCTCTTTGAAAGCGAGCTTTTCGGCTATGAGCGCGGGGCGTTCACCGGCGCCAAAGGAGAAGGCCGGATCGGCCGCTTCCAGGAGGCCGCAGGGGGGACCCTTTTCCTGGATGAAATCGGATCCCTGGCCCTTTCAACCCAGTCCAAGCTCCTGGGAGTCCTCGAAGACCGGGCATTCCACCCGGTAGGAGGGAACAAGCTCCATAGGGTTTCCGCCAGGATCATCGCCGCCACGAACACCGACCTGGAAAATGCCGTGGAGGAGGGTCAATTTCGAAGAGACCTCTACTTTCGGCTGAATGTCGTGAACATCCACATTCCCCCGCTCCGGGAACGGGTAGAGGATATCATCCCCCTCACCGAATACTTCATGGACATGTTTAACAAAAAATACGGGAAGAAATTCACCATAATCCATCACGACACCCGGAGAGCTCTGGAAGGATATTCGTGGTCGGGCAATGTGCGGGAGCTGAGAAATCTGCTCGAGCGAATCATCCTGCTGGAAAATGGGACGACCCTGTTGCCCCGCCATCTGACTTTCCTACAGGCAGCGCATGAAGGGGTCGCTCCACCGGAACTGTCCCCATTCCCCGTCACCCTGGATTACGAGGAAACCATCAAGAATTTGATCCAGGAAGCGCTGCGCCGAACCGGAGGGAATGTTTTGGAAGCTGCACGGATGCTCAACATGCAGGCACACAAGTTACGGTACCGGATTAAGAAATATGGTCTCAAGGCCATATAACCGGATTGCAGCTGGAACGAGATATACTTGTTGAGGATGAAAAGCTTCGTTTTTATAGGAGCGGCTTCCATCCGCGATATGAGCCGGTCGCGGCTGGAAGCCGCTCCTACAAACAGCATGGAGCGATCTGAAAATGTAACTTCTAAACCGAAAGGAGTATAAATTTGATGGAGTCATTGGGCTCAAGGCTTGCGACCAGGCACGCGGGCTGAAGTAACAGCCCGCGCCATAGTTGCCCCGCGGCATCCACCCAACCTTATTCTGTTGATTACCGGAAACCCGAGATCTCTCTCCTTTTATGATGCCAGCCTCTTAA
>DAIQOB010000442.1:0-2854 GCA_036788075.1 Syntrophobacteraceae bacterium | reverse complement strand
TTATAATTCGCTCACAGACTGCAATAGAACGGGAATGGAATCCATGAGCTCGGAAAAGCCCCACAAGGGAAAAATCATCGTTTTTGGAATCATTTTCTGGTACCCGCTGGCGGGAGTGACTTTCCAATTCCTGCATTATCTGCTGGGATTGCGGCGCCTGGGTTATGATCCCTATTATGTCGAAGATTCGGGGCGTTGGATCTATAATGCCCGGAACTTTGAATTTTCTCCCGATGCATCGGAAAACATCGCGGCGGTGGCTCCCATCCTGGAACGTTATGGCTTCAAAGACCGCTGGGTGTTTCGGGGCAATTACGAAGGCGGGCAGTGCTACGGGATGACCGAGACTCAATTGCTGCAGCTCTACAAGGAGGCCGATGCCTTCCTCAATGTGACGGCATCCCAGGAACTGCGCGAAGAGCACCTGTCCATTCCCCGCCGCATCTACGTGGAATCGGACCCCTTCGCCGTGCAGGTGAAAGTGGCCCGGGGGGACCAGCCCACCCTGGATGCCCTGGCGGCTCATGATACCCATTTCAGTTTCGGGGAGAACTTCGGGGCACCCGACTGCGACCTCCCCCTGGAGGGCGTGAACTGGCTCCCCACACGCCAGCCGGTCTTTCTCGACTTGTGGGAAAACCCGTACCCTCCCTCCCGGGATGCGGCTTTCAGCACCATCACCACCTGGCACAACAAAGGGAAGAATATCGAATATCGCGGGCGGACCTATTACTGGACGAAGGATCGAGAATTCCTCAAGTTCCTCGACCTGCCCCAGCGGCGGAGCGTGCCTTTTGAGCTTGCCCTGGAAGTGGATGAGCCCACCCATCACCTTTTGACATCCAACGGGTGGCGGCTGGTGCATTCCCTGGATGTTTCCAAGGAGATCGATGACTACCGCAAATACATTCAGCAGTCGCGGGGAGAATTCACCGTGGCGAAGGAGCAGGTCGTGCTGCCTCGGACCGGGTGGTTCAGCGACCGCAGCTGCTGCTACCTGGCGGCAGGCCGGCCCGTCATCACCCAGGAAACGGGATTCAGCAAGATCCTGCCCACCGGCAAGGGACTCTTCGGGTTCCTCACCATGGAGGACATCCTGGCGGCCGTCGATGTCATCGAGAGCGACTATGAAGGAAACTGCCGGGCGGCCCGCGAGATTGCCGAGGAATGCTTTGCCGCCGAAAAGGTGCTGGGGAGTCTCATGGAGCGTGCCGGTCTGGCGTGAGAATGATACAGCTGGTTTGGAATTTTGTTCCCCTGGAGAAATGAGTGAACCAACCCGTAGCCGCGCCCTCCGTGCAGAGGCTCACCTGGCTCGACACCATGCGCGGCCTGTCCATCTTGTGGATCGCTTTCTTCCACTTTTTCATCACCTATGACAACGGGCGGTTTCCGTGGCCCGTCAACCTGAAAACATTTCCTCCTTTCCTGTCCCAGTGCAGCGCCACGGCCAGCGGGCTCAGCTGCACGGTGGATGCCCTGATGGCTGGCCTTTTTCAGCGTGGGCCTCAAGCCGTCGGCGTCTTCATTATATTGAGCGGCTTTGGGCTGACCTATTCCCTCACCAAAACGGGCTTTCCCCAGGGCGGCTGGGCCCAATGGTACGGAAAGCGCTTCATGCGCCTTTTTCCCCTCTACTGGCTTGCTCACCTGATCTATCTCGTGTCCCCCTTTGTCTACAGGCATGATTCCGTGGATTACCGCTTTCTCCTGAGCTTTCTGGGGGACCGCTTCATTCCCATAGATACCATGTTTTACTATCTTAATCCGGCATGGTGGTATTTCGGCATGATCCTGCAGCTCTGCCTGGTCTACCCGCTGCTCTTCCGTATGATGCAGAAAACCGGGGCGGTATGGTTCCTGGTGATCGTGGGAGTGATGAGCCTGGGAAGCCGTTACCTGCTCCATTTCGTCCTGCATGCTCACTGGAATTATGTGCAGGGGGGCTTTTTCGGTTCGCGTGTCTGGGAGTTCGGGATGGGGATGGCCCTGGCTCTCGTCTTCAGGCGTCAGCCCCAGCTGGTGCTGCGGAGCCTCTTTTCCTGGCCGGTCCTGCTGGCAGGGATCGCCATCTACGGCCTGGGAGCCTTCTGCTATCAGCCCAACGTCGCCTTCATCTTCAGTGACGGACTCATGGGGATGGGGCTCTTCGTCATGATGGCGCACGTGGCCCGGGGGGTGAGCAGGGTTCCTTATCTGAACCGGGGGATTACTCTTGTCGGTGTCTATTGCTACGGAGTCTACCTGCTGCATCAACCCTACGTGATGTATTGTGGTAGGCTCCTGGTGGACTTGAGCATGCCCCTCTACGTGCTGGCCGCCGGGGGAATACTGACGGGAATCTGCTGGGGAGCCATCGGCCTGGAGCGGCTCGTGAACCGAGGGGTGGGTTTCCTGGAAACAAGGTACAAACTCTTTCCTCCTTCCTCACCCACCCCTGGTTGAAGGCCGTGGCAAAGGCTACGGCACGACCGAACCGGATGGGGACTCAGCGCGCAGCCCTTCCTGCGTATCACGCAGGATCACCGCCCGCAGCCCTTCCGAGCCTCCACCCTCTCCAAGCCTGGGAACTCCCGTCCAGCTCATGGTCATTTCCCTGTAAAAGCTCACCAGGGTCAGGTTCATCCGGAGCGGCATCCCTTCCTTCAACTCCGGCACACCGAGCCATTCCGCCGGGAGAAAAGCTTCCAGGAGCATATGAGGCAGCGATTTGTGGATCCGCTGCAGGTGCCCGTCATTGGGCATGAGCTCCATGGCGCCGTTTTCTGTCTTGCGGTAAAGCTTCGGGATGATTTCAAAGCCGTCGGGCAGGGCGGGGTTCTCCTGGGGTACGAGGTAGATGACAAACTGATGG
>DAIQOB010000441.1:0-2855 GCA_036788075.1 Syntrophobacteraceae bacterium | reverse complement strand
GGGACCTACGGACACCCCGTTCCGACGAAAGTTCCCCTGGGGCACAGAAAGGGCAAAGCAATCCTCGTCTCCGGCCACGACCTCAAGGATCTCGCAGAGCTCCTGGAGCAAACCGAGGGCAAGGGGATCGATATCTATACCCACGGTGAAATGCTCCCCACCCATGGCTATCCCAAGCTGAAGAAATATCCCCATTTCTACGGCCACTATGGAACGGCCTGGCAGAACCAGCAAAAGGAGTTTGGTCAGTTCCCCGGCGCCATCCTCATGACCACCAACTGCATCCAGCGGCCTCAGGAGAGTTATACGAAGAACATTTTCACTTCGGGCCTGGTGGGTTGGCCGGGAGTCGCCCATATCGCCGATCGCAACTTCTCCCCCGTCATCCAAAAGGCCCTGGAGCTTCCAGGTTTCCAGGAAGATTCCAACGGCAAGGAAGTCATGGTGGGTTTCGCGCACCACACCGTGATGAGTGTTGCCGACAAGGTGATCGATGCCGTGAAAAACAAGGCGATCCGCCACTTCTTCCTGGTGGCCGGATGCGACGGGGCAAAGCCCGGGCGCAATTATTACACGGAATTTGTGGAAAAAGTCCCCAAGGACTGTGTCGTGCTGACCCTGGCCTGCGGCAAATTTCGCTTCTTCGATAAAGACCTGGGAACCATTGGGGGACTCCCGCGGCTCATGGATGTGGGGCAGTGCAACGACGCGTATTCGGCCATCCAGATTGCAGTGGCACTCTCCAAGGCTTTCAACGTGGGAGTGAACGACCTTCCTCTCTCCCTGGTGCTTTCCTGGTACGAGCAAAAGGCCGTAGCCATCCTGCTGACGCTCTTCCACCTCGGCATCAAGAACATCCGGCTCGGCCCATCGCTGCCCGCTTTTATCACTCCCAATGTACTGGATGTGCTGGTGAAAAATTTCAATGTTATGCCCATCAGTACACCCGATGAAGATTTGAAAGCTATCCTGGGTTAATCCGCCATACAGGGGAGGCCTCCGGGCCTCTCCCTGTAATCGGATCATGAATGCCGGGGCACACCCAACTGGAGCGCGGGTTGAGGTTCTGTCTTATTCTGCCCTGGTTCGCTAAGATGAAAAAAGGGGATTGTTCATGAAGCCTATGGAAGAGCTCAGAATGGAGCATGAGGCGGTAAACCTGACACTCAGGGTGCTGGAAGAGATTTGTACGAGAATGGAGCGGCAGGGAGATCCCGGCGTCGGCGATGCCGTCACTCAGCTCTTGGAATTTTTTTCGGTGTTTGTGGACAAATGCCATCACGGCAAAGAAGAAGAGCTGCTTTTCCCCGCTTTGGAACAGGTAGGAGTTAAAGTGGAGGGCGGCCCCATCGGGGTCTTGCTGAAAGAGCATCAACAGGGACGCGAGTGTGTTCAGAGGATGAATAAATCTTTTTCAGCTTACAGGCCGGGGGAGCCTGGGACCTCAGTCGATTTTACTCGGGACGCAAGAGAATACGTTGCGCTGTTGGGCCTGCACATCGAAAAAGAAAACAATGTCCTGTTTCCTCTGGCCGAACGGGAACTTTCGGACGCGAAGCAGGCCGAACTGTCCGACGGATTTGAGAGAATCGAAAACGAAAAAATCGGTGTCGGCAGGCATGAACAGTTTCACCAGATGTTGGACAATCTAAACGCCCTTTATCTACACCCTTAGAAAGTTGCTGTATTGAAAAGAGCCCTGTCATGAAAAAGAGAACAGAAAGCACAGAGGTGGATTTATCCGGAGTGGGATTGACCGATGCCGATATCTACGAAGCCATGAAGTCCATTTCCGGCTATATCGATATTACTCCAGGAGATTTCAAGGACCTGTACTGCATTGCCTACAGGCATGCCATGGAGCGATTCGCCCGGTCCGTATCCGCTCGGGACATTATGGCGACAAAGGTCGTTTCCGTGCAACCCGAGAGCCCCCTCGCCGACGTCGTTGAAATCATGAGCGAGCACGGGGTTTCCGGTGTACCCGTGTTGGATTCCGAGGGGAAGGTCCTGGGGGTCATTTCAGAAAAGGACATTCTGTTTCAATTCCTGGGTGAGAAAACGGGGAATTTCATGGCCGCCCTGCAGCGCTGTCTCCACGCAGGAGGCTGCATGGCTGTTCCTGTCCGGAAGCTGAAAGCGGGCGAGGTGATGACCTCTCCCGCCGTCACGGTCTCAGAGGATGCCTTCCTGGGAGAGATCCTGGAATTGCTCACTCAAAAAGGAATCAACAGGCTGCCGGTGACGGACCCCGAAGGCCGACTGGTGGGGATCATCGCACGAAGCGACATCGTGAATGCCACACTGAGAGGCAGGACTTGCACATGGAATACCTGAAAAAGATGAAAGGAAGCACCCAGAGTCCTCCCAGAGTGGGATTTCGCGAGATCTGCTGGTCCTGGATAGGAAGCGTTCTGGGAATCGCCGCTGTCGGCTATCTCAATGACCGTTTTTTTAAAGGCACCGATCTCATGCTCATCATCGGCTCCTTCGGTGCCTCTGCCGTCCTCATTTTCGGGGCCACCAAGAGCCCCCTGGCACAACCTCCCAACCTCATGGGCGGCCACCTCATCTCAGCCCTCATCGGCGTTTCTGCATACAAGCTCCTGCATCCCTGGATGTGGCTCGCGGCTGCGGTTGGGGTGGCTACAGCCATCGCAGTCATGCACGCCACCAAAACACTGCACCCGCCGGGAGGAGCGACAGCCCTCATAGCGGTCATCGGCGGCGACCAGGTACACCGTCTGGGCTATGTTTATGCCCTCATTCCTGTGACGGCAGGGGCCGCCATCCTTCTGGTTGTGGCCTTGATTGTCAACAATATCCCCAAGACCAGGAGATACCCGGAATTCTGG
>DAIQOB010000440.1:0-2867 GCA_036788075.1 Syntrophobacteraceae bacterium | reverse complement strand
AGACAATCGTGAAGGGGATGACGGCAGCGACAGCTCCCAGAGCCAAACCAGTGACCCAGACGGGGTAGCATTCCCCCGCCTCCTCCTGTCCGGCTGCTTCCTCGGCCTCTGGGGCGGGCGGAGTCCCAGGACTCTCGCCCGTTGTACCCAGTCCGTCGGTTTGGCGGATGGGGAAAACCCTTCCCAGCGTCTTCGTAATGAATATGGCGAAAAGGGTGGCAACGGTGGACGCGAAGAGGGTCGTGGGAAGAATTCCAGCTGGATCAGCGGAGCCGGCGGACGCTCTGAGAGCAATGACTCCCGTCGGCAGCAGCGTGACACTCGCCGTGTTGATGGCCAGGAAGAGCACCATGGCATTCGTGGCGGTCCCGGGGTGAGGGTTGAGCGTGTTCAGTTCCTGCATGGCCCGAATGCCGAACGGGGTGGCTGCATTGCCAAGTCCCATGACATTGGCGGATAGATTGAGAATCATGGCACCCATGGCGGGATGATCGGGAGGCACATCTGGAAAGAGCCGAATCATGAGGGGGCGGATCAGGAGTGCGATGACCCGGAGCAGTCCCCCTGCTTCGGCAACCTTCATGAGGCCGAGAAAGAGGGTCATGACTCCCACAAGCCCCAGAGCCAGTTCTACGGCACTTCCAGCCGAATCCACCACGGCCTTTGTCACACGTTCCATGGGCGAATCCATTCCGACGGCCGGAACCCAGGTCAGCTGGTTCCATGCAGCGGTACCGAAGGCGACCAGGACAATTCCAAAGAAAACAATATTCATACAGCGTATCCGGTCTCTCTGTGGCTTTTCCAGGACACCGTCACAGAAGGCTCCCTTCGTTTCAACGCGTTACACCGCCGGCAGCCATGCCCAGTGTTGTTGTCTCAACCAACTTTCGTCATTCCGGGGGAGTCCGGAATCCAGGAAAATAAAGACGTTCCAGACCCCCGTTTTCACCGGGGTGACTTAGCGTCATCCCCCAAAGCCTTCGGCGGAATTCGGCTTTTGTGCAAGCCGCCTGGCCCACACCGCCATCCACGTGTAACTCCCCGAAGGAGGAGGTTCACCGAAAGAAAGATCGCCCGACGACCATTTTTCGATCCGCAGCTCCTCCGCAAGAATATTTCGCTGAACGGCCCGGAAATGGATATCGTGGAAACCGGAAAGTATGAGGTGCCCTTCCGGGAGAAGGAGCCGTTTCAGGTCTGCAGCAGTCTCCATGAGCAGGTCGAACGGGAGATTTGCCACCACACATTCAAAGCCGGCCCGCAGGGAGGCAACCGTCCCCAGAATCCAGTGGGGAAGCACCTGGAGTCGATTCCTGGCGGCATTCTCCCGGGACACGGTGATGGCCCTCGGATCGATATCCAGACCCACGACAAAGGGAACACCCATCGCAGCAGCGGCTATGGCCAGGATTCCCGAGCCGCAGCCCACGTCCAAAAGGCTGCGAATGTGGAAGGTTTTGATACAATGATCCAGGAGATCCAAAGAGAGCCTGGAGGTTATGTGGTAGGGATAGAAGGCGGACCGGCTGCGGATGGTCAGGGCGACGTTGCGCAATTCCCAGGGGAGAACGGGAGGTATGGAAATGGTCAAGCCGGAAGGCAATCGCAAAATCATATCCTGCTGCTCAGTTCATGGGTTGCTTTTTATCTTCGCTTCAGCTCCTACACCTATAGCAGCTGCCCAAAACCGCGCAAGGAAAAAGACACGATCAAAGCATTTGCGTCTCACCCGATGCTGCATTAATCTGATTCCTATTCAAACACAGCGTGGCTTCATGAACAAGCCATCCCACATTGATCTGAGCACACACAGAAGGGATTCACTCAAGCCATGACAAAAATACCTCTGGGCGGGATAAAAATCTTGGAAGGACGGTCTTACGTCGACTGGTACTCCAGCAAAGACGAGGAGTCTCTGGCAGGTATTTGCAACCGACTGGCCGCCGAACAAATCAACATCAGCCAGGTGACTCATGTCGCCGACGATGGAAAGGGGCATTCCTCAACCGCCCTGTCTACCGAAAGCATCAACAGCTTCACCAGTTACCTCCTCATCAAGCTGGGCTCCGGCGAGATGCCACAGCTCCGGCACGATACCAGTATTCTTTCGGTATTTCCACACGATGGTAGGCCTTTCATCATGGGAGCGATTCTCGATCTCATGGCGCGCGAGGAGATGCGCCCTATCGGGATCGCCAGCTCTCCCTCCGCCATGTCGGTCGTCGTTGCGTCGGAGGACACCAAGCAAACCATCGACAGCATTTTCGATGTCTTTGAATTTCCGACGTATCGATCCCCCCTGGAATGGCAGGCCGCTTATGTGGGAAAAGAGGAAATGTTCAGGAATGTTGTGGGTTCCTACGACGAACAGACCCTCAAGGTCTACGCCGTCCTGGAACAGCCGGACCTTGACCTCTGGACATTGCTTCTGAATCGATCCGAACTGAAGCTGATGGGAGCGGCACTCCAGGAGCTGGATGGTCTGGGAACGAAGATGCCTTTCTTTGTTGCCCATTGGGACCGTCCCGATGAAACGGTCCTGTGCTTTTGTTTTTCGAGCTCCAAACGCGCGGACGTCATGATGGCACTCCAGGCGCACGTGCCGAACGCCACCTCCTCAGTGCACGATGCAGCCGGCATTTTCCTTCACGGTCCTCACTTCGGGGATCGTTACCGCATTGCAGGAGTCCTGGCGGAGAGCCTCCAAACTGCAGGCATCAAACCCCTGGCCTTGAGCTGTGCCGTTCATTCCATTTCGGTCGTCCTCGAAAATGAGGATCTCGGCGGCGGTTTACAGGCCATCAAAACGCAGTTCCATGTACCGACAAACAAGAGTAGATGATGGACTCCCGACCTCGTCGGAA
>DAIQOB010000439.1:0-2881 GCA_036788075.1 Syntrophobacteraceae bacterium | reverse complement strand
AGTGACGATCAACAGGTGATTGCCGCCGTTCTGGACGGAAATGCCGAAGCTTATGCCGTCCTGGTGGAAAGGTATCAGAAGCCGATTTTCAACCTCATGTATCGCATGACACAATCGCATGCGGATGCGTTGGATCTGGCCCAGGACACGTTTATAAAGGCTTATGAGCAACTGCATCGCTTCAGGGAAGGGAAGAAATTCTTCCCCTGGATTTATACTATCGGCCTCAATCGGTCGAAGAATTTTTTACGGGAAAAGAAGCTCAAACAAACATGCTCCATGGAGGACTTCGAACCCGGCTCCGGTCTCGATTATCCGGCACAGCATGAAGAGGTGCTCTGCCAACGGCTGGATTCGCAGCGCGTCGGTCGAGCGCTGCATCAACTTCCCATGGACTACCGGGAGGCCCTGATTTTGCGTTACCAGGAGGATTTTTCCATGGAGGAAATTGCGTCGACTCTTGGACTTTCGGTGAGTGGAGCGAAGATGCGCGTGCATCGCGGTCTGGCCAGACTCAGGGAGGTTTTGGGGGGTACCGGTCATGAACAATGAACTGCAACAAGACGAGGTGTTGGCCAGGATCGAACGGGGGATCCGAGAAATGCCCTCTCTGGATCCTCCGGATTCGCTGCTGAGCTCTGTCATGGGAACAGTGCGCACCCAAAAGAGGCCGTGGTGGTTTCGCGCTCTCCGCTGGGCCAGGTCGCCTCGATCCATCACTTTCACGCCGCTGCAACTGGTTCCTGCTGCCTCCATGTTCGTGGTGGCGTGCCTGGTTTCCGTCCTCTACCTTTGGGGCAGCGGGAATTCTCCCCATGTGGGTACACTCCCGCAGAACGAAGGCATTGCCGTGACGCTCTCGTTGAACCTGCCCGACGCACAACATGTCCGGGTGGTGGGATCCTTCAATGACTGGCATACTCGGGGATACGAAATGCATAGAGAAGAAGGAACGGAGTCATGGACCTTAACCGTGCGCCTTCCCAAAGGACGATACGAATATGCTTTTGTGGTCGATGACGGCAAGATAATCCCTGACCCCTCCGCAGGTTTCTATCAGGATGACGGTTTTGGGCATCGGAATGCAGTTCTGATCGTAGGGAATCATGATGAAACGAACATTTAGCATACGGTTGTCTGCTCTGCTGCTGTTGCTCTCTCTATGGACAGGTGTGTGCAGTGCTCTTGCCGGCGAAGGCCACGGAAGCCTTGCAAATGCCGTCGCTGAAGCTCAGCAGGCCGGGATACCTTCCGAGGATCTGAACCGGCTATTGACCTTCGGGTATGAGAACCAGGTGGACCCGGAAGGGATGGCCCGCCTTGTAGGCATTCTGACAGAGGCACAAAAAGAAGGCCTTCCTTTGAAGCCTCTATGGAGCAAGATCCAGGAAGGATTGGCAAAACGCATCCCCATACCTCTCCTGGAGGAGGTGGTGACAAAGAAAGAGCAGGATTACCGGCTGGTCCGATCCTGGATCGTTGAATACAACCGCACCCAGGCGAGTCACGTACGGGCACCCGAGGAAACGCTCATTCGGCTGACGGAAAGCCTCTACTGTGGGCTTTCAAAGGAGGAACTGCGAGGGATGCTGGCACAGTTTCCAGGAGTCCCTCTCGGGACGATGACCCGCGGGGTAGAGGTCTTTGCTTCACTCAGGCAGATGGCCTTTGACCCCAAGCTTTCCCGGGACATTGTCTCCACGGGATTGAACCGGAACTTTTTTACTTCCAACGAAAGGGACTTTGTACGGTCTATAGACATCGCCAGGTCCAAAGGGCTGACGGATAAGGAAATAGCAGCCACCGCCATCGGCGTTATGGAAATGCATGGCACGTACAGTGATTTTTCGGCGCGTGTGGGAGTCACGGAAAAAGACCTCGGGCAGTACGGGCCTCAGCTTGGAAAAGGAGACTCTTCCGGGAAAGCAGGTGGAGGGCATGGACGAGGGGAAAGCACCGGAGATCAGAGTGGAAAGGGAGGAGGCTTCGGTGGAGGTTCGGACGGTCCCGGCGGTGGTTCTGGTGGTTCTGGTGGTGGATCCGGCGGTTCCGGCGGAGGCGGAGGCGGAGGTTCGGGTGGCGGAGGCGGTTCCGGAGGGGGGGGTGGCGGTGGTGGCGGTGGAAGGTAGAGGCAATCCCCATGTTCGCACTGCATCGATTTTGACGGTTGCTCGGGGCGCCGTCTGAAATTGAATCAACACAACGACTGAAGGAATAAGTCTGCAGATTTGAGAACAGCAGATGGACATCGCAGTAAAATTCATCACCTGCTCCTGGAGCTTTTGAAGTCCCCTTTTGAGGGGGGCAGGGGGATGTGCCGTGAGGTTCCGCCCCCCTGCCCCCCTCAATGTTGTTGACTCAACATCACCCCGGCGAAAACCGGGGTCCAGCAAGTTTTTATTGACCTGGATTCCGGCTTTCGCCGGAATGACAGAAGCGGATTAAATCAGCTGCATTGCCTCCCCCCCCTCACGGGGAATCGCACTGTCCCACAGGATGAAAGCTCTCGCCAACCTGTACCAGCTGTTTTTCACCCTCATCGTTCTTCCATTTCTTCCCTCAAAAAAAATTGTGACCATTTCCGAAGCCCGTTTGTATAGGGAGTAAATAGGGGATGTTTGCAATCAAATACAAACGAGAAAAGGAGAAACAATGAAGAAGGCTGTCAAATCGTGTTTGGTGCTGGCTATGGTTTTCGCTTTTGGCGTTACATCGGTACAAGCTACGGATAATATCCGAAAGAAAGATAGGAAAAAAGATGGATCTTGCCAAAGTTACACAACCCCGATAGATGGTGAAACCTTTTCACTGGCTGCTCAGAAGCGTTCCAGGAAAGGGAACGGTTCCGGTGCTCGTGACGGTTCCTGCCAAAGCTACACAG
>DAIQOB010000438.1:0-2908 GCA_036788075.1 Syntrophobacteraceae bacterium | reverse complement strand
CGGGACCGCACCGCCGGAACGAGGGTAGAAAAGGGCATTCTGGTCGGCCTGATTCCATGAGGAGCTGCTGCCCATTGTCTGCCAGGGAAGCACTCCAACAGCACCCTTGGCCCATGCATCAATACACCACAAGACTGGTTGCGTGTTCGGCTGAGGGATCCCATTGGCTGAGCCATACTCTGCAAAGGAGCCATCACCGGCGCACCTTCCTCCAAGACGACATTTCATCCTGAGCTTTTGTGGCGTGTTATCCCCCAGATACTGAACGTCCATAATCCCCTGCAGCAAGTTCCGGCCAAATTGACTATAGGATATGTCCCCCCGGTACCACATTTTGGCCTGCCCCTTGACCGAGTCAACCCCTGCCCTCCAGAGCAGGCCATACCAGCGAAGGGCCCAAAAATCCTGGGTATTCACCGGCTCATCGAAAATCCACGGGGCGCTGGCCTTTGGGAAGTCCTTTCGGTAGGTGATCTTGTTGTTCAGATAGAATTGGAAGATCGTCTTGTGCCACCTTTTTTCGTTACAGTGGCGCGCAAACGCAGAAAACGCCCGAACCAGCTCAGCAGCATAGCCCTCGGTGAACGCTTCATCCGCCCAATAGGAGCAGCGAAAGTACTTGTCCAGCTTCACCGGCCAATTCTCGTTGAAAGGCATATAGAGCACATCCACGGGCTCCCCGTCTCGGGGCAGATCCCTGAAGGCTGAGCCATCAAGCAGAGGACCTACTTTGCTGTCCCATTCCGTCCAGTCGAATTCGCTTCCGTTCCACACCGGTGCGAACGCAGGCATCCCATCCCACCCGTAAGGCAGACGATTGATGCACGTTCGATGTTCATGCGCGAGTCGGTAGTACTCATATCCACCATAAGGAGAAACCCCTCCGTAAGCGTTCATTTCCGGCACAAAGGAGAGGCGATCGGGAAGCGCAAAATTCCATACCGTCAACTCCACGGCCAGACTCAAGATTTCTCCCCCTGCCCGAACCGTGAGTCTCCCAGTCTTCGGACCGACGAGCTCATCATGAGGAATATACAACTCACAAAGCAGCGTGTGGTGGTCCTGACCTGGAATACGAACAAGACCGGCAGTCGACGGAATCGAGAAAGGACCTTCCAGGGGAACCAGAGGATCGGGCAGGAAAGACGGTCCGCTTCGATTCCATTCAGCGGATTTCACATAGGCTGATTGATAGATTCTCGTTCTGAGGTTGGGATGGGTTTCGAAAGCGTAATCAACCGTAATGCCCTCAGCTCGACCCGCCAGGCTCAGCTGAAAGCTCACCCACTCGTTCCTGGCGCCTTGAAGACGAATCAGCTTGCGCTCTCCGGAGAAAAGGTGGTTTCCACCGGAATATTCCTGTCCGTGAGCAGGGGTCATCGCCCCACCCGCTGGATCGATCTTATCCAGCGAATCAACCACAGACATCAAGAGGCCGCCCACCTTCGGCAGTTGCGAAGAGGGAGGAAACGGATCCACCGACGCTTCACGCGGGACCGGTTGAATGCAGGAGGGGGCCAACGACACGGTTGTCTCGAGACTTTTCCCGATGTTTCCAGCGCTGTCCACGGACGAGAGGCTCAATTGCAGAGCCTCTCCCGCCTTGGCGGAAAGACCATGGAGATGCATTCGCACGTCCTGCCCAGGTGCACCAGCCATTGGAATCATGTGCTGAGGTATCGGTACCGTTGTCGAGCCTTGACGCCCTGAAATATGAAATCCAAGCGTCTTTCCCCCGCCCTGATCTTCAGGGGTCTTCCAAGACACAAAGGCTTCACCCGGTGGAAGCCCGGCCGTCTGAACCTCCACGCCCGCAACCGGCAAAGGCGGCTGCGTATCCGTTCCGTGGGTCCAGACCTCAAGCCAGGGAGCACTGACGCCACTCTCCCGGCTGTAGAAAAACCTGTTCGGAAAGTAGTTGTACTGAAAAGCCCCCTTCTCAAAAGACCACGTGTTTCCGACCTCATCCTGCAGCAGGAATCCATGACTCAAACCGGCTATCCGCGCCGCCACAACATCGGGGTACACCGCGCACGCCTGCCAGCCCTCTGCATCGGGCGGTGAGCAATCGGCAAATCTCCAGACGGTGTGGCCATGTCCGAAGCTCACATCCATCACATTGCCGTCGTCATAAGCCCAAGGACGCCTGCTTAGCTCGGCTTGGTTGAAACAGGAGCTCCCGGCCTGGGGTTTGTAGCTCGCCGAGCTCCCCTCCACCCAAGAAGATGCAATGCTGGAGACACCTACCCGCGCAAGGGGAGCTTCCCCTGGGGAAGCGGACCGAAGGTGAAGCAGCGCCCCTGTCACCAGCCTGCCACGCAAGGGTAAGGGATCGATATCGAGAAGAGCATGCTCCAATATTCCTTTCAGCTTGAGCTTCTTCGCTCCACCGTTGCTGCCGGAGATCTCATCTTCGACTGACGAAAATCCAGTATCACGCGTGATGGGACACTGCGTGATCACACCTTTCGGCGGCCAGGAGTGACGATCCAAACCGGCCGGGCGCGCGTCTGACGGAGGCTGAGCGTATGAGCCCGGGCAGAAGCCGAGTAGCAGGAAAAGACTGGCTCCGAAAAAAAAAGCACTGACTTGGGGGAATCCAGAGCAGCTCATATACCTGAATTCTTGATGAGGACGTAGGCTGCCAGAACCTTGGGATTGAGTAACAAAGGAGCAGAGAGCTTCAGTGGCGGAGCAGAGAGGGCGAGCGAGAAGATGACAGCAGAACGGAAGCGAGAAATGTAAATGAATGGAGAACGTCGTAGAGTTTGACTGTTGATTTACGAAAGAGCGGACTGCAAGGGCGATGATCACTCATGCATCGCGTCTCCAGGCCAGTCCCACGCAATGAGGTGCGGCGGGCGGGCGTGGAGGCACAACACGCTGTCTTAACGAAAGGGGATCCAAG
>DAIQOB010000437.1:0-2914 GCA_036788075.1 Syntrophobacteraceae bacterium | reverse complement strand
CAATGGCACCCGTCAGGGCTTCGAGATGTTGTTGCAGGCGGTCCATGCTTTCGGGGATATTCAACGTCCAATTTTCCATTGTCGATGCTCCCTTTGGAACATGGCAAAAGAAAGCCACACCCAGGATTAAAAGGATGCGTCGGGCTTGAACGCGGTAGCTCATCGTGCACCCCTCCCTGACCGCATGTTGGAACCAATCAAGACAACCAGTCACGATCACTAACAAACTAAAAGTTTACATTTCTATTGACAAGAATTTTCCACAAATTAGGGTAAGTGGGGTGATGCAGGAGGGTTTTTGAACGGTCGGTCCCGCTCACAAGAGCCATGATTTTGAATCATCTGGGAAAGGTGAGATCGAATGATAAAATGCATCGAATGGTTGGCTGGATACTGTTCCGAGAAGATCGTGCCCGCCGACAAGGCGATTTCGGCCATCAAAAAGGGCAGTCGCGTTTTCATCAGCACCGGTTGCGGCGAACCGCAGCATCTCATCAGGGCCATGGTGAGCGATACGACCCTGACGGATATCCTGATCTACCAGATGATCTCCAAGACCCTTGCGGAGTATGTCTCCAATGAGTCTTTTCTCCACCGATTCTCCCTGAAGCTCTTTTTCATCAGCTTCGCCATGCGGCAGGCCGCCTTTGAAGGCAAGATCGACTATGTTCCCGCCTACCTTTCGCAAATCCCCGAGCTTTTTGCCAGCAAAACCATTGGACTGGATGTGGCCCTCATCCAGGTGAGTCCCCCGGACGCATTCGGCTACTGCAGTCTGGGGGTTTCCGTGGACATTACCCGTGCCGCCATCGAGAATTCGAGGTTGGTCATCGCCCAGGTCAATCCACAGATGCCCAGGACGTGGGGCGACAGCTTCGTTCATGTCGATGAAATCGATTACCTGGTGGTCCACGAAGCACCCCTCGTGACCAACATCCCCACCATCGCCGAAAGCGAGGTCACCCAACGCATCGGCCACTATGTATCCCAGCTGATCCCCGATGGGGCTACCCTTCAGATCGGGTTCGGACAGCTTCCCTATGCCATATTGAAATATCTCGACACAAAGAAGGACCTGGGAATACACACCCAGGTGATTACGGACGGTTTTCTGCCTCTTTTCGAAAAGAAGGTCATCACCAACAAGAGAAAGTCCCTGCTGCCCGGCAAAGTCGTGGCCTCCCTCTGCATGGGGTCTCGAAAGCTCTATGACTACGTCAACGACAATCCCATGTTTATGTTCATGAATTCGAGCTTTGTGAACGACCCGGCCGTCATCGCCCGCAACGACAACCTGGTTTCCCTCAGCTCCGCCCTCGAAGTCGACCTCACGGGGCAGGTTTGCTCGGATTCCGTGGGGTACATGTTCTACAGCGGCATGGGGGACCAGGTGGATTTCATACGGGGCAGCGCCATGTCCAAAGGCGGTTTCTCCATTATTGCGCTGCCTTCGACTGCCCAGGGCGGCAGCGTATCGCGCATTGTCTCGCACCTCAGCGAGGGGGCCGGGGTGGCGACCACCCGTGGTGATGTCAATTTCATTGTCACCGAGTACGGCATTGCCGAGTTGAAGGGGAAAAGTATCTATCAGCGAGTCATGGAACTGGCCGAGATCGCTCACCCCAAATTTCGGGAAGGATTGATCGAGGAAGCCAAAAAACACCATTATATTTTTGCGGATCAACTCCCTCCTCACCAGGAAGATCTCATCTTTCTGGAAGACTATAAATCCACCTATCAGCTGCCCAATGGCAAAGAAATCGATTTTCGTCCACTCCTGCCGTCGGATGAGTTCGAGTTTCGGAATTTTTTCTATTCACTCCAGGAGGAGACCATCTATTACAGGTTCTTTTACCACCGGAAGCTGTTCTCGCACCAAGTCATCCAGGAGCAATGGGCCGCCGTGGATTATCGCAAGAACATGTCCATCGTTGGAGTTACCTCCAGCGGAGGACATAAGGAGATCATGGCCATCGGCTCCTATGCCATGGCCGAGGAAGAAGGCAGGGCCGAGGTGGCCTTGATGATCCGGGAGGATTTCCAGGGACAGGGGGTTGGGTCCTATCTCGTCCGGATCCTCCAGCGGATAGCTTCAGAAAATAATTACAGGGGTTTTACCGCCACCGTGCTGGAAGAGAATGCGGGGATGATTCATGTGTTCAAAAAATTATACCCCCATTCTAAAATGCAGCGCATCGGCAATGAAATCCTCATCGACATGGATTTTGAGGACAGTGCGTTCTGACGGTCCATCTCAAAACCCCTCACATTGTGCGCATCTCTGCTGAGAAAAGATCAAGCTGGAAAGAAGTGTTTGCTCGTGGAAACGTTTGCATTGGACGGTATTCAGATCGCTTTGGGGAAGGAAGGGGCGCGTGCCTATTCCAAGGTGAGTTATCCTCTCCGGTACGGCCGTTTTGCAGAAATCAAGACGCCGGAACATGTCTTTCAGTTCAACCTCAATGGGGAGTTGAAATTCATCAGCGGCCGGGGCAGGAACTGGCCCAACCCTTCCGAATGGCTGAAACGAACCATAACCGATGACTGGGTCTATTACTCGACAGGCGGCTACGAAGGGGTCTTTGACTGCCTGGGCGAGTATTACGTCCCATGCCTGTCTTACCCCACCAACAATTTCAGCGCCTGCGACCCCTTCCATGACAGTGCTGTGCTTTCCGCCATCCAGGCGTGGGAACTGTTGCCGGAGAGGCTGACGGGGCTCAAGGGCGGTTCCCTCCCCTCAGAACTGTGGGAGTTCCTTGAAGTTGTCATTTCCAACTCACCGAGTGAGCTCCATAAGAAGTCGAGAAGGATACGCGAGATCCTCGGCGACGACATCACTGTCCTTCCTCCCGACGCCAGGCATGTGGATTACGACGTCATCCCCCTCCTCATTGCGGACGGGTGCCTGTAC
>DAIQOB010000436.1:0-2918 GCA_036788075.1 Syntrophobacteraceae bacterium | reverse complement strand
TGGGCAGAAACGTGACCGTGGACGAAGTGAACAAGGTCTTCGAGGATGACGTCAATCGGCCGCTGCACGGGATTGCGAACTATGTGACGGAGGGGATGGTTTCGAGTGATTTCAAGCACACATCCTTTTCGTGCAGCATCGATGCGAAGCTCACCAACGTCATGGCAGGCCGCATGGTGAAGGTCTTCAGCTGGTACGACAACGAATACGGTTATTCCAGCCGGCTCGCAGACCTGGCGGTGATCGTGGGCAAGAGCCTCGACTGATGGCTTTCCAAATGGACATCGAGCGCGTACCGACGGGCTTCCTACCATAAGAAGTGGAAAGGATGTGGAGACATGAAGACCCTGGAACAGCTGAATCTCTCAGGAAAACGCGTTTTCATGCGGGTGGACTTCAATGTTCCTCTGGACAAGCAGCAACGCGTGACGGATGATTTACGGGTTCAGGCCGTCCTGCCCAGCATCAGGAAGGTCGTCGATGCGGGTGGGAAGCTCATTCTGGCATCGCATTTGGGAAGGCCCAAGGGAAAGGCCGTCCCGGAGCTCTCTTTGAATCCCGTGGGGAAGTACCTCGCGGAAGTCCTGGGCAGGCCTGTAAAAATGGCGCCCGATTGTGTCGGGGAAGCCGTGCAGGGTCTTGTCGCCGGCCTCGGGAATGGAGAGATCCTTCTCCTGGAAAATCTCCGCTTCCATGGGGAAGAAGAGAAAAATGACGAAGCTTTTTCCAGGCAGTTGGCAGCCCTGGCGGACATTTATGTGAACGACGCCTTTGCCGTTTCCCACCGCGCCCACGCCTCGGTTCACGGCATCACCCGCTATGTGCCACTGTGCGCCGCCGGTTACCAGCTTGAAAATGAAATCAAGTATTTCCACCAGGCAATGGAGGAACCCAAGCGTCCTGTGGCCATGATCATCGGGGGGGCCAAGGTCTCGTCCAAGATCGGAGTCCTGGAAAACCTCCTCTCCCGGGCCGACCACCTCATCATCGGGGGAGCCATGGCCAACACTTTTCTGAAGGCTCAGGGAAAGGATGTGGGCAAATCCCTCGTGGAAGACGATCACCTGGAAACGGCAACTCGCCTTCTGAAGGCGGCGGCAGAAAAAGGGGTACAGGTTCATCTCCCCCTGGATGCCGTCGTAGCGCCACGCCTGGAAACCTCGGTGGAAGTTCGGGAAGTGCCCGTGGATGGAGTGCCGGCTGATGCTCAGATCCTGGATGTGGGGCCAAAGACCATCGCAGCCTTCGAAGGGGTGCTCAGGGGCTGCAAGACCGTCGTCTGGAACGGACCGCTGGGGGCCTTCGAAACACCGCCCTTTCATAAAGGCACCTTTGCCATCGCTGAATTTCTGGGGACCCTCGACGCCCTTACGGTGGTGGGAGGGGGAGATTCGGCCGCAGCCGTGCGTCAGGGAGGCATGACGGACAAGGTGAGTTATGTGTCCACTGGCGGTGGAGCGTTTCTGGAGATGCTGGAAGGAAAAATCCTGCCGGGAATCGCCGCGTTGGAAGAATGCAGCGGACGATCCTGAGAGACCGCACGAGGAGCTATGGAAAAGCGCATACCGTTCATTGCAGCCAACTGGAAGATGTATAAAAACCAGGCTGAAACCGTTTCATTTCTGAAGGAGCTTCAAAAGGTCGTCGGACCCTGCACTGATCGCGAAGTCATGATCGCACCTCCCAGCACGGCCTTGGCGGCTGCGAGAGGAGCCATGAACCTGCCGGGTTACCACCTCGCCGCACAAAACTGCCATTGGGAGGAAAAAGGGGCCTTCACGGGAGAAATCTCCGGACCCATGCTGAAGGATGTCGGATGCGACTGCGTCATCCTGGGGCATTCCGAACGACGGCACATATTCGGTGAAACCGACGACATGATTCAGAAAAAACTGACTGCAGCCTTCCGGTGGGGCCTGCTGCCCATCCTGTGCGTCGGGGAGCTCCTTCCGGACAGGGAAGCGGGCAAAACCTTCGATGTGGTCTCGACCCAAGTGAAAACTGCAGTCCAGGGCATCACCAGGGAACAGTCCCAGAAGCTCATCATCGCCTATGAGCCCGTCTGGGCCATCGGTACGGGGAAGACGGCCTCTCCCGAGCAGGCGCAGGAGGTGCACGCCTTCATCCGGGATTTGTGTGCCTCTTTGTTCGACAAAGCGATTGCAAACCAGACGAGAATATTGTATGGAGGATCGGTTAAACCGGACAATGTCGATGCGCTCATGGCGCAGCCGGATATCGACGGGCTGTTGGTAGGCGGTGCGAGCCTGGAAGTGAGCTCCTTCCAGCGCATCGTGCAATTTCAATCCGTGGAGAAATGAGACCACCGATGTACACTGCAATCATTATTGTTCATTCCCTGGCTTGTGTCGCTCTCATCCTGATCGTCCTGCTTCATACGGGAAAGGGAGCCGACATGGGAGCTGCCTTCGGCGGCGCTTCTCAAACCCTTTTCGGTGGGAGCGGGGGAACGACATTCCTGAGCAAGCTCACGACGGGTGCCGCCGTGATCTTCATGCTGACCTGCCTGACTCTCACGGGTTTGTCGTCGGGACCCCGGACGAAATCCATCATGGAAAATCTTCCCGCTGAGAAGCCGGGACCGGCTATTCCTGAAGCGAAGCCCGTGCCGGCGCCTGCAGCGCCTCCGGCCGCTGCTACCGAAGCAGCACCCAAAGCCCAGGAGAGTGCGGCAGCACCTCAGGCTCCGGCCCAGCAGCCTGTAACACAGCAGGCCCAGGAACCCGCGGCGGCTCCTCCGGCCCAGCCTGCGGAAAAGCCTTAAGGGGAAAACTGCTCAATTTGTGCTTGCTAAAAGACGCGATTTGAGTATAATCCACCCTGCTTGCCGAAGTGGTGGAACTTGGTAGACACGCCATCTTGAGGGGGTGGTGGGGAAACTCGTGCCGGTTCGAGTC
>DAIQOB010000435.1:0-2935 GCA_036788075.1 Syntrophobacteraceae bacterium | reverse complement strand
TTGCAACTATTCCTTGATCTTGCCAGGCGCAACAGATAAAAATCCATCAGCCCGTCAGAAAAGCCCTCTGCGCCTCCGGAGCGCGGAAGATCCAGGGAACACGAGGAAGCTGAAGCCTTTATGACCAAACCGACCCCCATGATGCAGCAATATCTGGAGATCAAGTCGCAACATCCCGACGCGCTGCTGTTTTACCGCATGGGGGACTTTTACGAACTGTTCCTGGACGATGCCGTCACGGCTTCACGCATCCTGGAAATCGCCCTCACCTCCCGGGACAGAAATGCTGAGAACCCCATTCCCATGTGCGGCGTCCCCTACCATGCGGCCGAAGGGTACATTGCGCGGCTGGTGGCTTCGGGGAACAAGGTGGCCATCTGCGACCAGGTGGAAGATCCCAGGAAAGCCAAGGGACTCGTACGCCGTGAAGTGACGCGGGTCATCACTCCCGGCCTCATCCTGGAAAACCAGAACCTGACGGCCAAGCAGCCCAACTACCTGGCGGCGGTATCCTCCAGCAGGCGTGGGACGCCCCTGGGACTGGCCTACCTGGATGTTTCCACGGCTGAATTCAGGGTGGTGGAGCTGGAAACGGAAGAAGCCCTCCAGGAGGAGCTGTTCCGGGTCTCCCCCAAAGAACTGCTGCTGCCCGAAGGGGGCGAGCCCCTCTGGGTGCATCCGCTACAAAAAAGGATGGACCTGTCACTGACCTTTCTGAACCGTGAAGATTTCGACACCCGCAGGGCCTACGAGTGCCTGAAGGAGCACTTCCAGGTGCATTCCCTGGAGGGCTTCGGGGTGCAGAATATGGAACAGGGTGTGGAAGCGGCCGGCGCCATCCTCACCTATATGAAGCGCAACCTGCTGGTCCCGGGAGAGCATATCCGGGCACTCCTCCCCTACAGCCGCTCGGACTTCATGATCCTGGATGAGGCCACGGTGCGGAACCTGGAGATTTTCCATTCCATCAGCTTTCAGGGCCGGAAAGGCTCGTTGCTCTCTGTCCTTGACGAGACACGCACCGCCATGGGAGGACGCAAGCTCCAGCAGTGGCTGCGCTATCCCCTTCTGGACCTGCAGGCGATCCATGAACGCCAGGAGGCGGTGGCCGAACTGGTCGAACGCGCAGACCTCCGTGCTGAAATCGTCGGCCACCTGGAAGTCATGAACGACCTGGAACGGCTGAACAGCCGCAATTCCACGGGGAGCTCCTCGCCCCGGGACCTGGTCGCTCTCAAAAAATCGCTCCAGATCCTCCCTTCCCTCCAACGGACACTCGGGGGGTGTGCCAGCCCTCGGCTGGCAGCCCTGGGACAGTCCTGGGACCCCCTCGTGGACGTGGCCGATCACCTGGAATCGACACTCACGGACCCACCTCCTTTGAATCTCGCGTCGGGAGGAGTCATCTGCCCCGGAGTAAACGCGGAGCTGGACCATTATGTCCGCCTGAGCCGGGATGCCAAAGGCTGGATGGCCGATTACGAAGCCAGAGAGCGCAGGGAGACGGGCATTTCCTCCCTCAAGGTCCGTTTCAACAAGGTCTTCGGCTACTATATCGAGATATCCAAAGCCAACCTGGCAGCGGTTCCCGAGCGCTATTTCCGCAAGCAGACCCTCGTCAACGCGGAGCGATTCATCACGGAAGAGCTCAAGACCTTCGAAACTCAGGTCCTGGAGGCCGATGAAAAGCGCCTGGAACTGGAGCAGCAGCTTTTTGCCGAGCTACGGCGGACCGTCGCACACGAGAGCGAGCGCATTCAGGCCATGGCCGGGAAGGTGGCTCAGCTGGATTGCCTGGCGGCACTGGCCGAGGTGGCCGCACGGTACGACTACTGCCGTCCCCACCTGGACGCGGGGGACGCTCTCTCCATACGCAACGGCCGCCATCCCGTCATCGAACGGTTCCTCCAGGACGGAAGTTTTGTCCCCAACGACATTCACCTGGACCAGGAGGATCAGCAGGTCATCATCTTGACGGGCCCCAATATGGCAGGAAAATCCACGATCCTGCGCCAGGTGGCCCTCATCGTTCTGCTGGCTCAGCTGGGGAGCTTCGTTCCCGCGGCGGAAGCCCGTATCGGCCTGGTGGATCGGATCTTCACCCGGGTGGGTGCTTCCGACGACCTCGCCCGGGGTCGTTCCACTTTCATGGTGGAAATGCAGGAAACGGCCAACATTTTGCATCAGGCAACCCCACGGAGCCTCATCATCCTGGACGAGATCGGACGGGGGACGAGCACGTTCGACGGGCTGAGCATCGCCTGGGCGGTCGCGGAGCATTTGCACGATTTCAAGGGCGTTGGTATAAAAACCCTTTTCGCGACCCATTATCACGAATTGACGGACATGGTGCAGACACATTCCCGGGCCAAGAACTTCAATGTGGCCATCAAGGAATGGCGGGAGGAGATCCTCTTCTTTCACAAACTGCTGCCGGGAGGCGCCAGTCGCAGCTATGGGATCCAGGTGGCCCAGCTGGCGGGCATGCCCCAGGAAGTCACCCAGCGTGCCAAGGAGATTCTCTCCCATCTGGAGAACGGACAGGTTTCCCCGGCCCCTGCCATGGTCTCGGTTCCGAGGCGGACAAAGTCCGCCAGGGGAACGGCGGCCGCCGTGCAGCTCAGCCTCTTCAAGCCGTCCCTGGAGTGGGTTCGTGAACGCATTGTCGGCCTGGACCTGGATCATGTCACTCCCATGGCCGCATGGCAGACCCTTCACAGCCTCAAGGAACAGCTGCGCGACGGCGGAAGCCCCCCGGCAGCCAAAGCCGCCGATCCCGAAGCATCGTCACCGGCCGTGGGAGAGCAAGCTCGGAAAAGATGATGGACGTTCAAAATAAACACAAGATGAATGCCCACCGCAGGCCTTTGATGCTGCTGCTGACTGCTCTGGCGGTCTTCCTGGCACCCTCCCTTGCACCGGCTGACAGCATCGA
>DAIQOB010000434.1:0-2944 GCA_036788075.1 Syntrophobacteraceae bacterium | reverse complement strand
CAGGGCGAACGGACAGCAAGACATAATGTTAAGAAATATATGCTCAGGTACTTATATGCTTCATCGAGTATAACAACCCGAAGCTTTTACACACCATCGCCGATTGGGTGCACCCGGAGGAAAACGAAGTCCATGGCTGAAAAACGATACTGGCTGCTGAAATCCGATCCGGATGCATTTACCATCGAGGATCTTGCCAGGAGTCCCCATCAGACCACCTGCTGGGATGGGGTCAGAAACTATCAGGCCAGGAACTTCATGCGGGATGACATGAAGGTCGGGGACGGTGTGCTTTTTTACCACAGCCAGACCAATCCCGCCATTATGGGGACGGCGTGCGTGGTACGAGAAGGCTATCCCGATCACACCGCATGGGAGCCCGGCAACCGGCACTTCGATCCCCGCAGCACGCCCGAAAATCCGGTATGGTATATGGTGGACATCCGGCTCGAAACGGTTTTTCCCGAGCCCCTCCCCCTGAAGGTGCTCAAAGAGACGGAGGGTCTGGAAGAGATGATGCTCCTGCGGAAGGGCAGTCGTCTTTCTGTCCAGCCGGTCACTGCCTCAGAGTATGAACGGGTGCTCGAACTGGCGCACCTGAAGGAAAAAACTGCCATGACGGGGGAAGTGCCGATCATGGAGAAACAGTCCATGCAAAAGGAGAACATGATGGCAGCCGATGCGCTCTTGAACAATGGCGACCCTGCTCCCGATTTCAGCCTGGCGTCTTCCGAGGGAAAGGTCGTCCGCCTCTCGGATTACAGAGGGAAGTACGTGGTGCTTTATTTTTACCCCAAGGACAACACGTCGGGCTGCACGACGGAGGCCCTGGAGTTTACGGAGCTTCAGCCGGAGTTCGAGAGCCTCCAGGCCGTGGTGCTGGGAGTGAGCAAGGATTCCGTTGAGTCTCACCGGAAGTTCGTGGAAAAGCAGGGATTGAAGATCCTTCTCCTGTCCGATCCCGACAAAAACGTTCTGGAATCCTACGGTGCATGGCAGCTCAAAAAGATGTACGGAAAGGAATCCTGGGGAGTGGTGAGAAGCACTTTCCTGGTCGGGCCGGATGGCAGGATTGTCCAGAGCTGGCCCAAAGTCGCCAAGGCCGCCGGGCACGCCGCAAAGGTGTTGGAAGAGCTTAAGGCAAGGCAGGCCGGCTGAAGGCAATGTGGTTGACTAAACGTCACCCCGGTGAAAACCGGGGTCCAGAATGTCTTAATTTTTCCTGGATTCCCGCTTTCGCCGGAATGACGATAGGGGCTTAAGTCAACAGCATTGCCAACTGAAGGTCGGTGGGTAGAGTATTCGGATTGTGTTGACGGATCCTGCCTTTTGGGGCAAGAGATTGGGCTGGAATGGCGAACGATGGTCGTGCGTTTTGGACAATGTTCATGGTTGCCATGTGTCCAATGTCAACCTGGAGGGGGTGTCATGCGGGACTGGAATGTTCTCATCACGGTTCATGAAAAGGCCTACGGCTGGGTCCGCAATGTGTTGAGCGAATTTGGCCCCATCGAGCGCACGGAGTTTTTCAACGTGCTGATCCTGCAATGTCATGACGTGGGAGAGTTGCTGAACCGGTTGAACGAAAAAATTGCGGCAGAGCCGGGAACTCTGAATTTCCTGGCGCGTCTCATTCCCGTGACCGAGACCTTCGGCTTTCAGACGCAGGAAGAATTTCAAAGGAAAGCTCGAGAGAAGGTTCTGAGCTTCGTGGAGAAACTGCGGGGCAAGAGCTTTCATGTCAGAATGCATCGGCGCGGCTTCAAGGGTAAAATCTCAACGGTCGAGGAGGAGAAGATGCTCGATGAGGTCCTTCTCAGGGCAATGGAAGAGCTTGGCATGCCGGGCCGCCTGAATTTCGAGGACCCCGATGCCATTGTGACCGTTGAAACCCTTGGACAGCAGGCCGGATTATCCCTCTGGGCCCGTGAGGATTTGAAAAAATACCCATTTCGGAAACTGACATGAAAAACGTGAATGTTATCATCCCGATAGGCAAATCCGAAAAAGTCAGCGGAATCCTGACCCTTCCCGAGACTGCCCCGAATGGAACGGGGGTCATCCTGGCGCATGGCGCGGGAAATGACATGACCCATCCCATGATGGAATTTCTCGGCAACGGGCTGGCCCACGCCGGCTATACGACCCTGCGCTTCAACTTCCTCTATCGAGACAAGGGGAAGAAGGCTCCGGATAAGCAGGACTTGCTCTACAGCGCCTGGGAAGGAGCTTACCGCTTCCTTGCCGGGCACCGGGAATATCCGGTCCATCGCATTCTTGCCGCCGGAAAATCCATGGGCGGAAGAATTGCGTCCCAAATGGCGGCGGAGGGAAAGCTGCCGGTGGAGCGGCTGATTTTCCTGGGCTACCCGCTCCATCCCGCCGGGCAGAAAGACAAGCTGAGGGACAGGCATCTTTACGACATCGGCGTCCCGATGCTGTTTTTCGCCGGGACAAGAGATCCCCTGTGCGATCTGGACCTGCTGAAGAAAGTCCTCCCTTCCCTGAAGGCCCCCTGGAAATTGGAGATCATCGAGGGCGGAGACCATTCCTTCAATGTTCCCAAATCTGCCGGGATGGGTGCAGAGGAAGTTTTCTCCATCATCCTGGAGCGTATGCTCGGGTGGATGGACGCATGAAAAAGGCTTGGGCCGGCAAATTCCTCCGAGCACCGGAATTGCATGAACCGATCGATATTTGAGGGTTTTATTTTGACACCGGATGATCAAAAATGGTAGGAAAGCAAGGCGGCCGTTTCGAGGTTGCTCTGAATTTCGAGTACGATGAAAGGGTAGCTCGGCTTTGCTGCATGAATGTGCCTCCGTGAGTAGAAGGTCCTTATAATTAGTCAAATCAAATGCCTGGGTGGTGGAATCGGTAGACACAAGGGACTTAAAATCCCTCGGTCGCAAGGCTGTACGAGTTCGAGTCTCGTCCCAGGCAC
>DAIQOB010000433.1:0-2948 GCA_036788075.1 Syntrophobacteraceae bacterium | reverse complement strand
GCTTGCGGTTGAGGTCTCCTGCGGAGAACACCCCGGGAACGTTGGTGCTCATGTCCTCCCTGGCCAGAACATACCCGTAGTCGTCGAGATCCACGATGCCTTTCAGGAATTCCGTCGTGGGGTTCTGGCCCATGAACACGAACACACCGTCGACCTCGATGGTTTCCTTTTCACCCGTCGCTACATTCTCCAGCACGGCGCCTTTCACTTTGCCGTTCTCCAGGAGAACCTCCAGGACCTTGGTGCTCCTGCGGGCCACCGCATTGCCGCATTTCAGCAGTTCGTCCTGGGCCGACTGGGCGGCAAAGAAGCGATCCATCACTTCCACCAGGGTGAGGTGCTTGATGCCGATCCGCAGGAGGTACAGGCTTTCGTCAAACCCGCTGTTACCGCCCCCCACTACGAGGACGCGTTTGCCTGCATAGGCGAAACCGTCACAGACGGAGCAGTAGTGGATCGCTTCGCCTCCCGTCACGTCGAGGATGGTGGGCTTCCGACCAGTGGCCACGATGATGGCTGTGCTCTTGTAAATCGCTTCGTCCGTTTCGATGATTTTTTCACGTCCGCTGATATCCAGGCGCTCGATCTCGCACACCTCTTCGACAGCCACTCCCAGGTGGTCAACGTGCTCACGCACCTTTTGCATGAGGTCCATTCCATGGATGGAGGGATAGGAAGGGAAGTTTTCAACTACATACGTGTAATTGCAGAGCCCACCGCAGATGGCTTTTTCCAGGATGACGGCTTTGACATTGGCCCTGGCCAGGTAGATGGCTGCCGTCATGCCGGCGATGCCACCTCCGATGATTACGACATCAAAGGAACGGGTATCTTTCATGGTTCAGCCCTTTCTTCATTGCAAACGCATGTATCAGGCGGTCTGGTAGAAGTCCGCCATTTCCCTGGGATTCATCAGGCCGGTTTTTTGGGCCGTGACCTTGCCGCCCTTCACGACGCAGACCGTCGGCGCCCGATCCACCGCCAGGCTGGCCATGGATTGGGGGCAGTCCTCGATGTCCGCCGTGTAAATGGAGATACCCGGGACGATCTTTTGAAATTTTTCAAACATTTTCAGCATATTCTTGCAGTGTGGGCAGAGCTTCTTGACGAAAATGACAACTCCGTTGTCGAGAGCCTGGACTGTGGAGGAAAATTCGCTGTCTGTGACGGCTGGATACATGGATTCTCCTTCTTATTTGTCTGTGTTGAACCCGCAGGCAGGGTCTGGGAGCCCGAACACCTGTTTCGGGGAGTGCCCCCCTGCCTGCAGCTTCATGGTGTGTTGTCGTCCACCCTTTCATGAGGGCGGCGGATTTCAGGATGTCTTCAGTTCCCCGATGACCAGCTTCAGCTGTCGGAGGAGTTCCTCCGCCTTTTCGGGCTGTTCCTTGATGATGTTTTTCAGCTGGAAGGGATCGCTGCGGCGGTCGTACATTTCGTCGCTGTCGGGAACTTCCTGCTTCGCTCCAGCCGTGCAGGACCACATGGCTTCGTCTTTCATGGTTTCTTTGCCGGGATTGGTGGTGCTGGTGTAATCCCTTTGACTCGCATCCTTGAGGATCCAGTGGATGAAGCTGTAATCCTCGGTGATGAGGGACCAGGACATGCCGAAGTACCCGGCAATGGCGTAGTCACGGATCTTGTCCACCTCACCCTTGATGAGAGGGAAGAGACTCTCGCCCTGCATGTCGATGGCGTCATAAACAGGGAATCCGTGCCCACTGTCGATGCTTTCTGCTTCGAGGATTCCCAGGGCATCCAGGATGGTCGGAGCGATATCGACGTTCTGGACGAAGCCTTTGATCCGCTTGCCTCCATCCAGCCCGGGGATGTGCATCATGAGGGGAACGTGCACCAGTTCTTCGTAGGGCCAGGGACGGCATTTGCGCATGATGCCGTGCCCGTGCTCTCCCTTGCCCATGGGCTGACCGTGGTCGGAGGTGATGATGATCATGGTTTCATCCCAAATGCCCTGGTCCCTGATGGAATCCAGGAGCTTGCCGATCTGTTTGTCCACGAGGGTGATATTTTCGGCGTACAAGGCGCGGACATGGGCGGCCTCGGCGTCGGTGATGCGGCCTTCCACGGGTGTCCAGGGAGCCAGGAGGATGGGATTCCCTTCATAATCGGGATTGTAGGGACAGGGCTCGCCGGTCCATACGGACGGTGGATCCCAGGGTTCGTGCGGGTCAAAGGAATCGATCCAGAGCATGAAGGGGCGGTCCTTGATGCGTTTTTCCCGCAGCCATTGATCGGCTTCCCTGGCCACGACACTGATGTAGTTGTCGTCTTCGGAGCGCCAGTTCTGCCGGAAGCGCAGGAAGCAGTCGATCTCGTCCAGCAGAGCCTTGCTGGCGTCATCGATGAACTCGCCCTTTTCGTTGTAGACCATGGTGGGGGAGGTGTAATCGATAGCCCGCATGCCGGGATCGAGGGGATCATCCTTATAAGTGGTGTGATCGAGCTCATGGCCCGGGCAGAACTTCACATAGTCGAAGCCACGGGAATAACCGTACTTGGGAAGGCGCATGGGAGGTGTATCGTATACAAGAGCGGTCTGTACTTTGCGGCCCCACAAGATGTCGGTGATGGTGGTGTCGTCGTGAGACAGGGGTTGCCAGCCTGCAACCGGCAGGGTGAATCGGCCGGTCATCAGGGCGCGGCGGACGGGTACGGTGGGAAGCCCCTCGCTGTAGGCGTTTTCGAACAAAATGCCGTTCCGGGCGAAACGGTCGATGTTGGGTGTCTTAACCGCTTTGTTCCCGTAGCAGCCCAGGTAGTTGAACTGAAGGGTGTCCAGCATAATGAACACGACATTCTTGATGGGGGCTTTGGTGGCGCCGTTGTCACTCATTTTCCATCCTCCTCGTTGATGTTCCAGGTTTTCAATACTGTTCCTATTTCTGTTCCGTGATCGTTGGGTGAGTCTGCATGTTTCAAAGAGGCCT
>DAIQOB010000432.1:0-2958 GCA_036788075.1 Syntrophobacteraceae bacterium | reverse complement strand
AGGGCTCTCACTCGAATCGGCCGAATGGCCGTGTACTCCGGTCGCAGGAGTCCCGCCGGACATCTCGCACAGCAGGCCTCCTTCTCCACATGGGGCCGTTTCGAACTGGATGATGGGGTGATCGATTCCAAAATGATGGAGCAATTGATGGCGAATCTTCCGGGAGAGGGCGTCGATCCTGCTGAGCTTCTGATCTGGAACGACGACGTGACAGGAAAAGGCCACGCTGGAGGAGCACACGTTCCAGGCGTGGAGGTAATGGACGCTGCTGATGCCGGGGACCTGTTCCAGGACGCTCTTGATCCTGGAGATATCCACACCTTTGGGAGTGGCATTCATGAGGATGGTGGTCGCCTCCCTGAGAATACCCCAGCAGTTTTTCAGGATGAACAGGGCAATGAGTACCGAAAGAACCGGATCGAGCCAGTACCACGGCTTGAACAGCAGCACGATGCCGCTCACGACCACCACGACGGAAGTGAGCAGATCCCCCCGCATGTGGAGAAACGCCCCTCGGACATTGAGGTTGTGTCCGGCATCCCGACGAAGGAGCCAGGCCGACAATCCGTTGCCCATGACACCCACGCCCGCCACCAGTACCACCAGGTAGCCGGTGACGGTCTGCGGGTGAGACAAGCGCTGCACCGCTTCATACATGATGAAGGCAGCCGCTCCTACCAGGAGGGCCACGTTGATGACGGCGGCCAGGACCTCCATGCGGCGATAGCCGAAGGTGTTGCGAATGGAGGCGCCTTTTTGCCCCATTCGATGGGCCATGTAGGCGATGAGGATCGCTGTGAAGTCACTGAAATTGTGAACGGCATCCGAAATGAGCGCCATGCTCTGCGCCTGAATGCCTCCGATGATTTGAGCCGCCGGGATGAGCAGGTTCATGAAGAGGGTCATGAGCAGTCGTGCACCGCTTGTATCCTTGACATCCACTTGATGAGCGTGCGAACACGCGGCGGAATGCCGGTGGCCATGATCCTGGGCCTCGTGTTCGGAAAAGCAAGAATCTATCGTTTTGTTTGCCTGTTCCACTTTTTGTCTCTTTTTGCATGAAAAACAGGTGATTAAGCCGACGAGCTCGTTACTGTACGGGCACGGCCGGTTCGGCTACAACGGGAAGCCCACTCTCCTTCCAGAGCGTCCATCCGTTCACCAGCACCCGTACATTCACATAGCCTCTTTCCATCAGAGCAAAAGCCAGGTCCTTGCTCAAATTGCAGGTCTCCCCATCGCAGTACGCGATAAAGGCCGTCTCCAGGGGAAGATCCGCCAACACCTCCGCCATCCGTAAATCCAACTCCTCCGGGGGTAAATGAAGCGCCCCCTGGATGTGCCCTTCTGCATAAAAATCCCGGGAGCGGGCATCCAGAAAAACGGCCGCTTTTGCATGGAAAAGCGCCTCCGCCTCCTCTAAAGGGATCATGAGGGTATCCCCCGAATCGGTGGTCAGTTGGGCTTGGGGTGACCAGTCGCCTACAAGGGCCAATCGGTCCGAGCGGACTTGATTGACGGCAAGGCCCAAGATTGCGGCAACAAGGATAATGGCTGCACTCTCTCCCAAGACTCGCCGCCAAATCGGGCTTTGTCTGCTGGTGAGCATTTTTAGATGTCCTCAATAATTGAATATTCCTTCGGAGGCGAAGTCGCAGGCCAGTGCCCACTCCTCCGAACCGAGTTTTCCGGATTGAAATTCTATCCCGAGGGTCCCTGCCATCCCGGCGACCAGCGCAGCTTTGACCTCTTCCGGTTCCACGTGGCGACCGAGGATCTCTTTCAGCGAAGTCATCCGGTCCTGAAGGCGCCTACGGAGAGACTGAGAAGCAGAATTGTCGTGCAGCAACAGCTTGACCCAGGTTTCCAACTGAGGTTCAAGAACAATGGACCCTTGCTGAAGCAAGGAGGAGCCTTGCCAGATTTGTGCATTCCCGACAAATTTCTTCCCCTTCTGGAGAAGGTCCCCCAAGGTGAATTGCACGAAACAAATTTGCATGTCAGGGTCGGACATATTCACGGTACCACGCTCTGCTTCAACACCCAGCAGTTTGAAGCCGGCGAGAAGGCCCTTGCAAAGGAGGTCACAGGCAGATGCCGGAGTGTCTGGAAGTCCTTCCCCCACGCCTGCAATCACACTGTAAGTGAGGTCCCTTTCGTGCAGCACCGCCTGGCCCCCTGTGGGCCTGCGCACGATATCCAGCCCCATTTTGTGACAAGCCGCAAGATCGAAAGTATGCTTCGACTGAAAATAGCCCAGGGAGATGGCGGAAGGCGACCACCGGTAGAATCGGAGAGTCGGCGGAGATTCATCCCGAGCGTATAAATGGAGCAGCGCTTGATCAATGCCAATGTTGAGAGCGGCCGGCAAAGCCCCCGTATCCAAAAGGCGCCACGCCCTCATGACCATTCCTTCGGGAAGGGGGAATCCGTCCCGTCCTCCAGCCATGCATGCATCTCGGTCTTCATTTTACGCTGTAGCCCCTGGCGGCAGATGGATGGCCTGACCGTGAAGCGCCTGAGCCACTTCCAGCACCGCCTCTAAAAGCGTCGGATGTGTGTGGATGGTCTCCATGATCGTACGGGCCGGAATGCCGGCCTGCATGGCCAAGGCGATTTCAGCAATGCAATCGGAAGCATGCGGACCGACGATGTGCGCGCCCAGGATCTGGTCCGTTCGACCATCTGCCACGATCTTGACCATTCCTTCCAGTTCTCCCATGGCCTGAGCCATGCCCAAAGATCTGAAGGGCAATCGTGCTACCCTCACAGGATGCCCCGAGTATGCATCCTCTTCCGAAAGCCCTACCGCAGCGTATTCGGGCAGACTGAACACACAGCGGGGAACCACACGGTAGTCCATGGCAACACCCAATATCAAAGCATTTTCGGCAGCGACGCGGAGGCCTTGCGGAAAGAGGGGAAGACTCGCGGGGCGGGATCCGGTGGTGATGACCA
>DAIQOB010000431.1:0-2963 GCA_036788075.1 Syntrophobacteraceae bacterium | reverse complement strand
GGCTTCAGCACATGCTCCCAAACCGGCCACAAGCAAGGTATCACCCCCAGCGCCAGCCCCAGGATATAACGCCACCGGATCCCCATGAACAAGATCAGGGTGCAGGCTATGGCACTCACGGAAATGGCAGTCCCCAGATCCGGTTCGGCCAAAATGAGCACGGCGGGGACCATGAGCATGATGATGGGAGGGAGCAATTTTTTGAGGCTGGGATAAGGTGAAATTTCGTTGGAAGCAAAATAGCTCGACAGCTGCAGTACAATGGCAATCTTCATGAATTCCGACGGCTGGAACTGAAAGCCCGCCAGCTGGAGCCATCTCTTGGATCCATTGACCTCCCGCCCAGCCACCAAAACCAGGAGCAGCAGCAGAATGACAAAAATATAAATCCACAGGCTGATGGCTCTGAGCTGCTGGTAGTCCACCAGGAGGGTACAGAACATTACCGTGAACCCTACCAACAGCCACAGCACCTGCTTTATAAAAAGGTTATTGGTGGGATTTGCCTGAATCTGAGGATAGAGGGCGCTGTAAACACTCAACAGGCCGATGCAGCAGATGGAGAGAAGCACCCAAATCATGGGCCAGTCGAAGTTTTCTATCAAACGCCTATCCATCATATGACACCAGGTCCTCAAGCACCAATTAGAAAAACATCACGCCGTGACAGGAAAGGCCAGCGCCTCCTAAGGCTTCGCCCCCGCATTGCCGTTCAGATAGGCTGCAATCACCCGCTGAGCGAGAGGTGCGGCCGTCGAGGATCCATGCTCCCCGTGCTCCACAAGAACCGACACAACAATCTTGGGATCGTCCGCCGGTGCGTAGGCCACAAACCAGGCGTGGTCTCTCTCCGTCAGTTTGGCCATGCGCGCCGCCAGCTTGCGATTGACATTGTCCGCCAGCCGGACCACCTGGGCCGTTCCTGTCTTCCCGGCGATGGGGATGGACCGGTCTTTGATGGCCGAGTGCGCCGTCCCGCGTTCACTCTGGACAACACCGTACAGCCCCTTGTTCACGATCTGAAAACACCGCGCATCCACGGGAATATTCCATTTGAGCTTCCCTTTCATTTCGTCGATCTCGCCGGAACTGCCCCCCTCGATGCGCCGCACTACAAAGGGCTGCCAGAGCTTGCCGCCGTTGGCGACGGCGGCATAGGCATTGGCCATCTGGAGGGGTGTCGTCGTATCAAATCCCTGACCGATGGCGATGGAAAGTGTTTCCCCCTTCTGCCAGGGCACATGAAACACCTTCTTTTTCCAGGCAGAGGTGGGAATGTTGCCGGGATGCTCCCCCCTCAGACCGAGGCCCGTCTTTTCACCCAGGCCGAAATAATGAGCGTACTGCGCGATACGGTCCACGCCCAAGCGCAGGCCCGTCTGATAAAAATACACATCGCAGGACTCCACCAACGCCCGTTCCACCGACACGCTGCCATGCCCGTGGTCTTTCCAGCAGCGATATTTTCGATTGGCGAAAAAAAGAAAGCCCGGACACCCGAATGAGGTTTCCTGCGTCACAGCGCCCTCCTGCAATCCTGCGAGAGCCACCAATGGCTTGTAGGTGGAACCGGGAGGATAGGCCGACCCAATACAACGATTCAGCAGCGGATGGCGAGGATCCTTGCTCAGCCCTTGCCATTGCTCCCGGGTCAATCCACGGACGAATTGCTCCTGGTCGAAGGTCGGATTGCTTGCCATGGCCAGGACCGCCCCGTTGTTGGGGTCCAGCGCAACAATCCCGCCCACCTTGCCCTCCATGCAGGACTCCGCCACTTTCTGCAATTCGATATCCATGGTGAGCCAGACATTTCTTCCAGGGATGGGAAGAACCTCATCCAGAACGCGCATCCTCCGCCCAATAGCGTCCACTTCCACCTGGCGCCCGCCGCGCTTTCCATGGAGATACTTTTCAAAAGCGCCTTCCACTCCAAATCGCCCGATATCCTCGCCGGCGAAGTACCCCTCATATTGCTCTGCTTTCAGCTCCGCTTCGGTGATCTCACTGAGATACCCGATCAAATGAGCCGCCGTGCCGTTCCAACGGTATTCCCTTTTGGGCTCCAATTGTATGACCGCACCGGGCAGCCTGATCTTACGCGCCTCGATGCGGGCCAGAGAATCCCTGTCGAGATCGGCCGCGAGCCGAATGGGCAGGAACTTGGGCGTCGCTTTTCCGGCCTCCAGAACATCGAAAAACTCCTGGGGCGGCCTGTTGCAGAGCTGCGCCAGTTCGCGGATCGTCTGATCCATATCCTGCACATCTTCGCGGATGAGCAGCAGGTGGTATGCGGGACGATTCTCCACGAGGGGAATTCCATTCCTGTCGTAGATGATGCCCCGGGGAGCGGGAATATCCTCCAGCCTGATCCGGTTGTTTTCCGACTGGTAACGATACCGCCCGCCTTCCAGGATCTGCAGGTGCCACATGCGCAGGAGATAGATGAGGAGGACGCTCAGCATCAATGCAGCCAGGAGAAAATACTGCTTTTGGAAGACCGACGTCTCGGCCGCTTCCCAATTTACAAGGTGGAGATTTTCGGATTTCTTTTTTCGTGTATCCATCGTTCAATCAGACGGAAAAGGGGCGATAGCGGCGGGCATCCCCCCGGAGTGACTTGAATGCACCAAGCCCAGCCTTTCTGCTTCATTTCCACTCATTTTTCACGTACCAGAGCGGGTAGAGCACCAGGGGGGAGCACAGCATCATGATCAAGGCCCGAACCGCAAGGTTCATCCAAAGAGGAATAACCGACAGAGTCCCCGCGGGCTCAGACATGAGATAAAGTCCCAGGGCAACGGACTGCCCCAGGGCACACAAGCCCACAAAGCTCATTTGATAAAGGGGGTTTTGAAATTCCAATTTTTCCATGGCCATGTTCACGAGACAGATGGCCACGATGTAAGACGCCAGATGGAAGCCCCAGAACTTTCCCGAAAAAACATCCAGCGTGAAGCCCCAGA
>DAIQOB010000430.1:0-2968 GCA_036788075.1 Syntrophobacteraceae bacterium | reverse complement strand
TTTGTGCCCAAACAGGGCGCCGCCCTTGGGCCCCACCAGGTGAATGTATCCTTGATAGCCAAATTCGATCAAATTCTGCACCATCAATGCTCCCAAGTTTGTTGGAGAGTTGGAAACACCGATGATGGCTACACTTTTTCCCTCGAAAAAACCCCGCATGCCGTTTCCCTTCACGATTCAATAGGTCCCCAAAAGGCCTTGCTGCATTTATGGTTTGAGGCGGTCCTGGATGTTCAGCAGATACACCTCGAGGCGTTCATCTTCCGGGATGATAGGACCAGAAAACATGGATTTCAAATGAAAGATGGACTTCTGACCAAAATCAAGGGGTCGCAGGGGGCTTTCCCACTTCCGTCACGTACGCCCACGACGGCTGTCGGCCCTTGCTGCGGCCTCCCATTGATTTTGTAACAGGACTGTAACATTATGAGCATGATTTCGGCACATAAGCATGATTATATGGAAATTCATGTCACGAAAGGCTCGGGCAACCTGCTCTGTACCCCCGGTCATCTTGATATGACGCGATGTGACAGGCGCTGAGGGCTCTCCGGAAGATCGGTTTGAGATGCCCGTGTGAGTGGTTGCAATGAAAAGTCTGTCCATCTTTCGTTTCACTCAGGAGCTGCCGATGGCCAAAACGTACATACTCGTTGTGGAGGATGATCAAGATATTCTACAGCTTTTACGTTACAATCTTCAAACGGCCGGCTTCGACGTCGCAACAGCCCAGGATGGATATGAGGCCCTGGAGAGCGTCAAGCAGCGTCAGCCCGATCTCATGCTTCTGGATTTGATGATCCCGGGACTCGACGGCTTCGAGGTATGCAAGGAGCTGAAGAGGAATGGGTCCTTCAAGCACGTCCCTGTCATCATGCTGACGGCCCGGGGTGAAGAGGTCGATCGGATTGTGGGACTTGAACTGGGAGCCGACGACTACGTGGTCAAGCCTTTCAGTCCGCGGGAGCTCATTCTCCGCATTCGCGCCGTCCTTCGCAGATCGCTTCAGGAAGAGCCCGAATCTCTACTCTGGCAGCAAGAAGGATTCCAGGTTGATTTCGAGGCACACAAGGTGGTCATTGACGGCATGGATGTGGCTCTCACTGCCACGGAATTCAAACTGCTGGCCGAGCTCATCAAAGGCAGGGGCAAGGTGCTGACCCGGGACCATTTGCTGGATACCGTCTGGGGCTACCAGTTTGAGGGCTACGCACGAACCGTTGACACCCACGTACGGCGCCTGAGGCAAAAGCTGGAGGGCTATTCGCGCTGGGTGGAAACGGTCAGAGGCGTCGGATACCGTTTCAGAGGTTGAATCATGACAAGACCCATTAAGTTTCGCACGCGTTTGATCCTCACCCTATCGGTCGTCGTTTGCCTGGCTTACATTCTCCCTTCCTGGTACTACTACCGCACGCTGAGGGAGGAGATTGTCACCGAAATGCGCGAAACGGCCGCGCGCCGGCTCGACCTGGTGCATTGGCTGGTGCGGGAGAAGGCCGATCTTTCCGATGCCGAAAGCCTGCAGGCATGGCTGGTGGAAATCAGCCGCCACATGGACGGGCGGATCACCTACATCGCTTCCGGGGGACACGTCATTGCCGATTCGCAGGTGCCCTTTGCCGAGATACAAAACCTCGACAATCATGCCGGCAGGCCTGAAATCATGCAGGCCAGAGAGCAGGACATCGGGGTGGCGATCCGGTACAGTGGGAACACACGCAAAATGCTCCTCTACGTCGCCAGGAACATTGAGCCTGCAGGCGCCATTTCCCCGGGCGTCCTTCGATTGTCTCTTCCCTTTTCGCCCGTGAGTGAACTGCTGGAGCGCCTCAAGTACAACTACCTGGTGGTTTTGGCTTTTGTACTGTTTGTCTTTGTCTGCATCACCTATTGGCTCATGCGGCAAAGGTCCAAGCCCCTCCTTCAAATCACCTCGGCTGTCAATGCTCTTGTGGATTCCAACTACAAGCAGCCCATTCCCGCGGTTTACGACGGGGAGCTCTCGGAACTGGCCCAGGCCGTCAATGCAATGGCCGAGCGCATCGAAAGCGACATCAAGGTGATCCATGAAAAAAAGCAGCAGTTGGAGGCTGTTTTCAACGGCATGCAGGAAGGTGTCATGGTCCTGGATTCCCGTGGAAAAATCCAGAGCATCAACCGCGCTCTCTCCGAGCTCCATTTCAGCGCTGCGCAGGGATTGGGCCGGAAACCCCTCGAAGTCTTCATGAACCTGGAGCTGCAGGATGCATGCGATCGTATCCTGGCATCCAAGGAGGAGCTCGGTTCCCGTCCCTATAGTCTTCAAGTCACTCTGGGCGATGAAAAAACCTACAGCGTCAACCTCGTTCGCCCCAGAGATCTCCTGGACAGTGCGCGGGTCATCGTCGTATTCCACGACATCAGTGAGCTCAAGCGCCTGGAGAAGGTCCGCCAGGATTTTGTGGCCAATGTCTCTCACGAGCTGCGCACGCCCCTGACCTCCATCAAAGGCTATTCTGAAACCCTCTTGGCGGAGAAAGAACATGATCCGGAAACCCTCGCGGCATTCCTCAATGTCATTCTTCGCAATACCAACCACATGGTGAAAATGGTGGATGATCTGCTGCAGCTGGCCAGGCTGGAGGGAAGACAGAGCCCCATCACTCCCCTTCCCGTCCAGGCGGATAAAGCCCTCTGGGCTGCGTGGAAGGAATGCGAGCCCTTAGCCCAGGCCAAAGGCATCCACCTGCAGAACCATCTGCCTCCAACGGGCGTCCAGGTGGCTGCTGATTTCGATCAACTGGTTCAAGTCTTCCGGAATCTCCTGGAAAACGGCGTCAAGTACAGCCCCGGAGACAAGCCGTTGACAGTCTCCTGCCAGTTGCAGGAGCAAAAGGTTGCTTTTGCGGTCCGGGACGAAGGCCCCGGGATTCCCAGGCAACACCAGCAGAGGATCTTTGAGCGGTTCTATCGCATCGAAAGACAT
>DAIQOB010000429.1:0-2983 GCA_036788075.1 Syntrophobacteraceae bacterium | reverse complement strand
CCTGCAGCTGGGATGTGGAGCGGGGCTTCGAAGAGGAAAACAAAGCTGCTGCGGACCTCATCCTTTCGAAGCAGTGCAAGGCGTCCCTCTATTCCTTCGATCTGGTGAACCGTTATGCAAAGCGGCCGAAAGGCGTGCCCGAAGCCCCGCCCCGCCCCATCCGAAAGGTGGGCATCATCGGAGCTGGACTCATGGCTTCGCAATTGGCTCACCTGTTCATCCATCGCCTGGGTGTTCCCGTGGTGATGAAAGACGTGAAGCAGGAGCTCCTGGATAAAGGCTGTGCCTATGTGGCGGGGGAATTCAGGAAGATGGTGGAAAGGGGCAGGATGAGCGAGGGCAGGGCGCGCCACTCCGTGAGCCTCCTCCATGGCACGCTGGATGCTAGGGATTTCGCCGACTGCGATCTCGTCCTGGAAGCCGTTTTCGAGCAAATGGAAGTCAAGAAGCAGGTTTTCGCCGATGCCGAAAGGGTTTTACGCCCCGATGCCATTCTGGCCAGCAATACGTCGGCCCTCAGCCTCACCCAGATGGCTGCGGACCTCAATCACCCGGAGCGTGTCGTCGGTTTCCACTTTTTTAATCCCGTGGCTGTCCTTCCCCTGGTGGAAATCATCCAGGCCGGGAAAACGGATGCATCGACCCTCGCCACCGCTTTCGATGTGGCCGGTAAGCTCAAAAAGACGGCAGTGCTTGTAAAGGATTCCCCCGCTTTCCTGGTGAACCGCCTCCTCAGCCGCATGCTGTCGGAATGCATGAGCATAGTGGATGAAGGGGGAGAATTCCAGCAGGTGGATGAATCGCTCCTGGCCCTGGGGCTACCCATGGCCCCCTTTGAGCTGCTCCCCCTCGTGGGCCTTCCAGTGGCCCTTCACGTCCTGGAAACCCTGAACCTGGCCTTCGGATCGGAGCGCTTTCCCGTCAGCCCCAATTTCAAGAAACTGGTTGAAGCCCGGAAAGCGGGGATATACCTCCGGGAAGGAGACTCCAAGCGTGTAGATCCCGAGGTGGAGAGGCTCTGGGTGAGAACGGGGGGAAAGGCGTTTCATGCCGGGGAAATTCGCCACCGTGTCCTGTACAGCCTGGCCCGTGAGACGGACCTCATTCTGAATGAAAAGGTGGTGAGCAGTCCGAAGGAGGTGGATCTTGCCATGATTCTGGGAGCCGGCTGGCCTTTCTTCATGGGGGGGCTTACGGTCTACCTGGATCTCGAAGGCATTGCCCTCAAAGTACTGGGGAAGGTTTTTTCCGGCACTTGAGAGCGATTTAAATGCGCGTGAAGCCGGGATTTCAGGACCTCACGGCGCGTCGTCTTCCTGGAGGTACTTCTTCAATTTCAGGTGCAGGGTGCGCCGGGTGATCCCCAGGCGGCGGGCGGTTTCACTCTTGTTACCCGCCGTCTCTTTCAACGCCTGCCGAATCATCTGCTTTTCCATTTCAGCGAGGGTGGCACCGGCAGAATACCCGAAATCCCTCTCCACCGATTCACCGGAAGAGGTGTCCTCTTGCTTCAGCCGCTGGATGCTCAGGGGAAGCTCTTTTTCAGAAATGTATTCTCCTCTGAGCAAAATGACGGCTCTCTCCATGACATTTTCCAGTTCGCGCACGTTCCCGGGCCAGGCATGTTTGAGGAGAAGATCCATGGCCTGTGGAGCGATGCCCTTCACGGTCTTTCGGTTTTTCTCAGCAAAGGCCTCCCAGAAATGCCTGGCCAGAACCGGGATGTCCTCGATCCTTTCCCGGAGGGGCGGGACTTCGATGGCCATGACATTCAGGCGGTAATAGAGATCTTCCCGGAAAGCCCCCTCGGCCACCATATCCTGGAGGTCCCGGTTGGTGGCCGCCAGAATGCGGACATCCACGGGCAGCGTCGCGTCGCTTCCCACGCGTTGGATCTCTCCCTCCTGGAGTACCCGCAGCAGCTTCGCCTGCATGGAAAGGCTCAGTTCTCCGATTTCGTCCAGGAAGAGGCTGCCGCCGTTCGCCTGGGCGAAACGGCCCTGCCGCTGCCGGTTGGCCCCTGTGAAGGCCCCCTTTTCATGGCCGAAGAGCTCGGATTCCACGAGAGTCTCGGGGATGGCAGCGCAGTTGACTTCGACCAAAGGTTTTTGAGCCCGCAGACTGTTGCAGTGAATGGCACGCGCTACCAATCCCTTGCCGGTGCCGCTCTCGCCAGTGATGAGGACCGTCGCGCCGGATGGGGCTACCAGGGCTACCGTCTCCAGCATTTCCTGCATGACGGGGCTGCGGCCAAAAATTTGAGGCACCTGCAGGCGCGCCAGCTGCTGGCGCAGGCCCTCGTTTTCCTGCTGAAGCTGAGTATGCTCCAGAGCGCGCTGGAGCACCAGCTGGAGCGCATCGAAATCCAGGGGCTTTGTGATATAGTCATACGCTCCGGACTTCAGGGCTTCCACGGCGGAGGAGATGGAGGAATAGGCGGTCATGATGACGATGGGAATAGCGGGATTGTAATGGGATATGGCACGTGTTGCTTCGATCCCGTCCATGCGGGGCATGCGCATGTCCATGAGGACAAGATCCACGGGGCCTTTATGGACCACTTCCAGGGCCGCCGCCCCATCTTCGGCCTCCAGCGCACGATAGCCCCATTCCTCCAGAAGGGTGGTCAACATCAGGCGATGGGCCGCATCGTCATCCACCACGAGTACGAGGGGTGAAAAAGTTTTTGCCATTTTTTTTCGTCCTTCTTCCAAGAGTGGATACATTTTATCCAGTAGAGAAGAGGGCGTAAAGGTAATGTTCTCCGACTCCGTCTCATGAGGTGGCAATGCGGCTGGCGTTCAAGCTCAAAAAGAAGCTCCTGGGGATGATCGATGCGTTTTACGCGGTTTGGCCTCAGCCCCACCCTGGGCGCGAGAGCCTTCAGAATTCTAAGATCGTTTCCCATCGGGGGGAGCACGACAACGTGGCGGTCCTGGAAAACACCCTGGCGGCTTTTGAGCGGGCCTGCGCCGGTGGGGTG
>DAIQOB010000428.1:0-2988 GCA_036788075.1 Syntrophobacteraceae bacterium | reverse complement strand
GACGCGGGGATGCGAATGGCCGACAATGAGAGGCCCCCAGGAACCGACGTAATCGATGTACGTGTTGCCGTCTTCATCGACCAGACGGCACCCTCCGGCTTCTTTGATGAAAATAGGATGCATCCCCACAGCGCGAGCCGATCGCACGGGGCTGTTGACTCCACCCGGAATCCACCGGCACGCCTCCTCGTAAAGCTGTTTGGAATTTTCCCACTCCATGACTTCTCCCCTTTTGCTCAACTTTTGCTCAACGCTGTGCAGATCCCGCCATCGCAGGGGTTGGGCGCAGGCACACTGTCCTCTATCCGTCACCCTGCAGATCCAGGACCGTAATTTCAAATTGATCCAGATGAAAAGCAGAATCTCCCTTCACGACAATGCAGGAATGCAGCCGCTCTTCAACCTTTTCCAGATGCACCCGCTCCTCATCGTAAAAACAGGCCGCCACCTCAGGATGCACGGTCACGTTGATGTTCTGCCCAAAGAGATCCTTCCGGTCCCTTTCGAGCTCCCGCAGAATTTCATAGCAAACCGTTTGCTTGGACTTGAGGTATCCTTCGCCGTCGCAATAAAAGCACGGCTCGCACAGCACCTGTCCGATGCTTTCCTTGGTACGCTTGCGTGTCATTTCGATGAGGCCCAGCTCTGACATGTTCAGGATGTTGGTCTTGCTCTTGTCCTTGCGCATGGCCTCCTTCAAGGCATTGCAGACCTTTTCCCGGTTGCTCTCCTTTTCCATGTCGATGAAATCGATGATGATGATCCCGCCGATATTGCGCAGCCGCAGCTGGTAGGCAATTTCCTTCACGGCCTCGAGATTGGTTTTGAGGATCGTTTCTTCCAGGTTGCGCTTCCCCACGTAGCGCCCCGTGTTGACATCGATGGCCGTCAGGGCTTCCGTGCGCTCGATAACAATGTAGCCGCCCGACTTGAGCCAGATCTTCCTGCTCAACGCCCTCTGCACCTCCATCTCGATCCCATAGGCATCGAAAATCGGCTCTTCGCCCTGGTAGAGCTCGACGGCGCTCTTCAGGGAAGGCATGAAGGTTTCCGTGAAAGTGAGGATATTCCGATATTCACTCTCGGAATCGATGATGAGGCGGTCGATCTCCTTGGTGAAAAGGTCCCGAACGGCCCTCAGTGTGACGTTCAGCTCCTGGTAGATCAGGGAGGGAACCGGGGCCTGCTCCGCCCGGCGCTGAATGTTCTCCCAGAGCTTCATGAGAAAATTCATTTCCGCTTCGAGCTTTTCCGGCTCCACCCCGTCGGCCGCAGTGCGCACGATGAATCCGCACCGGAGCGGCTTGATGGCGCACATGATCTCCCGGAGGCGCTTCCGTTCCTTCTCGTTTTCAATGCGGCGGGACACCCCCACATGGTCCATGGTGGGCATGAAAACCAGGTGACGCCCCGGCAGGGTAATGTGAGTGGTGATGCGCGCCCCTTTGTTTCCAATAGGCTCCTTGGCCACCTGCACCAGGATCTCCTGCCCCTCCTGCAGGCGGTCTTCAATGGGGATGTCGACCAGGTGCTTCTGCAGATAGCAAACGTCGTTGAATTCCTGTTCGGACGGCTCGGCCGGCTCTTCGGACGGCTCGCTCTCGCCGCTCCCTTCGCAGGAATTGAGGAGGAGCTGTTCGATTTCCCCCATGGGGTGATGAATGTCGCTGACATACAGGAACGCAGCTTTTTCCAGGTTGATGTCCACAAAAGCGGCCTGCATCCCGGGAAGCACCCGCACCACTCGGCCCTTGTAAATATTGCCGCCTATACCGAGGTCTGAGCTCCGCTCAATATAAAATTCCGCGACCTGCCCGTTTTCCACGAGGGCCACGCGGGTTTCAAAGAAATCACCATTGATGATGAGCTCTGCCGACATCTTCTTTTTCCTCCGCTCCCGCCACGCGGGCTACCCCTGTCTTACAGATCCGACATCCAGCGAAATGCTCCAATGGCTCCCCCAAAAGGTGCTGCAATATCATGGTAGGCCTGAAGAACATCTGAATCCCCTCAAACAAATCCATTTCCAGGGTGGCTGCATCGCCCTGCCGCATGTCCAGGAGGATTTCCCCCAACAGCGCCCTCTTTTCCCCTTTCTTGGTTTTCTTCACCAGCTCCTCGTCCAGGCGACGGGACCAGCCGTCCAGCAGGCGGTGAACCTCAAAGGGTGTCAGTCCGGAAATGCGGTAGACGGCACGCTGCTTGTCCGCCTGCATGGCCCGCGCAGTCGCCTGACGCACGGCTTCAATCCTCAGACCCTCAGGCAGACAGGCGTTCAGGCGCGATTTGATGACCAGAGGATCGAGTTTTTTCGTCAACGTGAGCCGCCCTTCGGCCACCAGACTCTCCATGCCCAAGGGCAGCGCATCGGCAAAAGAAAGCTTCAAGTGCGGATGAAATCCCCTGGAATAGGCCCCTGGAAGACCGGCGCGGCGCACCGCCCGGCTGAAGGCTTGAGCCACCTCCAGCTGCCCGATGAAACGGGCTTTATCAACCTTGGCGTATCTGAAGTTGTATGCACAGGCTTCCTCCTCAACGGGAGCCTTGACACCTCGTTGCTCCGAAGCCAGAGGAACCTCTTCGCAATGCAGCCGGGGCTGAATCGTTTTATGATCGCACACCCCGCACGCACTGCATGCGTTCCAGCGGCAGTCGGGAGTGAGCTCCTCCCCCAAAGCCCGTTCGTATTCCTTCCAGAGGAACTCCTTGTCCACCCCTGCCGACAAATGGTCCCAGGGGAGTATTTCCTCGCGCCGGCGCTCACGCTGGTTGTAGAAAACCGGATCGAGCCCCGTTTCCTCGAAGGCCCGCTCCCACAGATCTTCCCGAAAGAGCTCCGTCCATCCGTCGAATCGGGCTCCCAGTTCCCAGGCACGCTTCAATGTGTTCCCGAGGCGGCGGTCGCCTCGCGCGAACACCCCCTCGAGAATGCTGTGGCCCGCCTGATGCCATATCAACCGGCGTCCGGGCTTTCTCAGCCGCTCCTTC
>DAIQOB010000427.1:0-2991 GCA_036788075.1 Syntrophobacteraceae bacterium | reverse complement strand
CCCTGCTGTTCCCACGAGATGCCGAGCATTTGAGCCCCGGCGGGATTGAGGCTCAGAATGGCCCCATCCCCGTCGGACACGAGGATCATGTCCCTGGAGACCTCGAAAATACGACGGTATTTGCGCTCGGAAGCCGACAATTCCCGTGTCCTCTCCATGACGAGATTTTCCAGGTTGCGGTTCATGAAAAGGATCTTCTCATGGGCTTCCTGCAGGACCTTCTTGTCTCCCAGGATTTGCTGGTAGACCTTCCAGATGCGCTCGAAAAAAAGCGTGATGGATGCGGCAATGACGAAGGTCAGGCTGTTGATGGAACCGCTGTAAGGTTTCAGAAGGTTCCAATAATCTTCCAGGCCGACCGTGACCAGAACACGCTTGGCGATATGACCCACCGATCGTGAGATGGCGAAAGCCGCGAAACTGTAGCAAAGCCAGAGGAGATAAATCCAGATGACGTTGCTGGAATCCTGGTCTCTCAGCCGCCGGGCCAGCCGCACGCAGAGGAAGGAAAAGACGATCATGACGCTGGAGCCGGCCAGGTCCACGACCCAGATGGGAAAGAGGGGAAGGGTCATGGCGCCGGTTCCGTGGGCCGGGAGGCTCCCGCCCTCCGAAGCAGCTCCCGCAGCCCCAGGTAGAGGCACACAATGGCTGGAACACTCAGCAGGTGGTCCATCTTGGCCAGGTAGTACAAAACGGCCAAACCCTCGGGATCTTCACCGAGGTCCACCCAGCCGTTCCAGTGGCCGGCGTTGATGGTTTCAAAGACGGCCCCCCGTCCATCCAGGTAGTGGGCGATGAAGGCATCCGCATTCCAGAGCATGAACAGGAAGGCAGCATATTGCACAAACCGCCACCCGGTCTCCCGCACCAGGCCTCTTTGCCGCAGCCAGTAAACAAGAATTCCCATGGAAAAGAGGAAAAACAAATGAGCGATCTGATGGACATAGAGCCCTTCGGAGGCGGTATGGACCTGGGTGGCCTCGGCGATCTGAGCCGACAGCAGGACATACGAGAGGCAGAGGACACTTTCAAGGATGTGAAAGGCACCGAGACGGGGCGTGGTTTTGGAGGTCCTCATGGCACGGCAATCCCTCATGGGCAAAGCCCGCTGCAAAAGCAGATCCGGGGTCGATTCTTTTTGGATAGCGCTTTATAAAACTTAAATGTTATGTTATCAACATCGTTTTAGTTTATGTCACGGACGCTCTAGGAATCACACGATTGGATGTGTTCGCTGAATTACGGAGGGTAAAACCGCGTGAGCACCCTCATGAGTCGCCTCAGCATTTGTTTTGCCGCAGGTTGCGTGGGTGCCCTGGTCAACTCGTGGGTGGTCTGGTACCTGGGCCGCAGGGGCATTCCGCAGCAATTCGGGGTCGGTATTGCACCCAAATGGAGCGCGACTTACCTATATGCGCGTCTTGTCTGGGGAGGGATCTGGGGGCTGGTCTTTGCCGTGCCCTTCTGGAGAAGCGGGTTCTGGACGGGGGTTTTCAGCCGCGGCATCCTTTTCAGTTTTATCCCTACCCTGTTTCAGCTCCTGGTGGTTTTTCCCGTTTTTCAGGACAAAGGCATGTTCGGACTGGCCCTTGGGACGCTCACTCCGGTGTTTGTCTGTCTCTACAATGCGGTGTGGGGCTTTTACACGGCCCTGTGGCTTTTCCTGGCCAGGGAATGAGTCACCGGGGGGACATTTCCTGCTCGATACGAGCTGAGGGAAGGAAGGCCGGCAGGGCTGCCCATACACCGTAGATTTGAAGTCATTTCATCACGGAATTTTCATGGAGGTTTTTCAGTGGGAATTACAGTTGCTTTTGGGGGAAAAGGCGGTACCGGCAAGACGACCATCGCGGGACTCTTGATCCGTTATATGATCAAAAACGGCATGAAGCCCGTTCTGGCCATCGATGCCGATGCCAATTCGAATCTCAATGACGTCCTGGGTGTGAAACTCGAGGAAACCTTGTCGGACGCCCGGGAAATGATGAAGAAAGACGTCCCGTCGGGAATGACGAAGGATGTCTTCATGGAAATGAAAATGGAGCAGGCCCTCGTGGAAGGGGACGGCTTCGATCTCATCGCCATGGGGCGCCCCGAAGGCGCCGGATGCTACTGCGCGGCCAACAATCTGTTGAGCAGCCTCATCGATCGCTTGATGAAAAACTACGACTATCTCGTCGTGGACAACGAAGCGGGGATGGAGCATTTCAGCCGCCTCACCCAGAAGGACGTCGACCTGCTCCTGCTGGTTTCAGACCCCAGCCGACGCGGTTTGACGGCGGCCTGCCGCATCATGGATCTGGTAAAAAGTCTTCCCATACGGATCAACCAAACGGCCCTGGTGGTCAACCAGCTCCAGGCGGAACCCACATCGTGGCCCCAGGACGTTCTCGACACCTTCAGTAAAGACCAGATCACCATTCTGCCCGCCGATCCCCTTCTGGCTCAATTCGACATGGAAGGAAAGCCGACGAGCATGCTTCCCGCGGATGCTCCCATCGTGAAAGCGGCAGACACTCTTTTCGCACGGCTGCTGGCAAAGGGCAAATAGTCCGCGATCTTTGGTCGCGATAGATCCGGATACCCGGAAGCGGCGCCCCTATCGCCGTCGCTTCCCAGGAGGGGATTATGTTCAAAATTCGTCGCGCACTTTTGAGCGTCACGGACAAGACCGGCCTCGCCGAATTCGCCCAGGGTCTCAAGAGCATGGGAGTTCATATGCTCTCCACAGGGGGCACGGCCCGCCTGCTGCGAGACAGCGGCATCGATATCATGGAGGTTTCGGACCACACCGGGTTTCCGGAAATGCTTGACGGGCGGGTAAAAACCCTGCATCCCAAGATTCACGGGGGCATTCTCGGAATCCGCGACAACGAAGCCCACGTCAAGACGATGGAGCAGCACGGTATCGAGCCCATCGACATGGTGGTGGTGAATCTTTACGCCTTTGCCAAAACGGTTGCACGACCCGGCTGCACGCTAGAAGAG
>DAIQOB010000426.1:0-3009 GCA_036788075.1 Syntrophobacteraceae bacterium | reverse complement strand
CAGGACCAGCTGCACTTCCTGCAGACCCTCATCGACACCATCCCCAATCCCATCTTCTACAAGGATACCCGGGGGCGCTACCTGGGCTGCAACAAGGCATTTGAAGAGCGCATCGGCATGACGCGCGGGGAGATCGTCGGCAAGTCCGCAGAGGACCTGTTCCCACAGGATCTTGCCGCGAAATATGACGAAATGGACCTGGCCCTCCTGCATCACCCGGGGATCCAGATCTATGAGAGCTCCATTGTCTATCCCGACGGCGCACACCACGACATCATTCTGAACAAGGGCACATTCACCAACTCAGAGGGGAACCTGGCAGGACTGGTGGGAGTCACGGTGGACATTACGGAGCGCAAGAAAGCACAGGAAGCGCTGCAAAAGGCTCATGACGAACTGGAGCTGCGAGTCGCCCGACGCACGGCCGAACTGGCCAGGGCCAACGAGGAGTTGCGCATCGAAATCGCCGAGCGGAAGAAAGCCGAGGAAGCACTTCGCATCAGCTCGGAAAAACTGAAGCTTTTCGCCTATTCCGTCGCCCACGACCTCAAAAGCCCCAGCGTCGGAATTTACGGTCTCACGAACCTTCTCCGCAAGCAATACCATGACCTCCTGGATGACAAGGGCAGGCACCTGTGCGGCCAAATCCTAAAAGCGTCGGAGCTGGTCGTCGCCCTGGTGGAAAAAATCAACATTTACGCCGCGTCGAAAGAAACGCCCCTCAATATCGAACGCGTTCAGACGCGGGAAATCTTTCAGATGCTGCGGGAAGAGTTTTCCACCCAATTGAGCGTCCGAAGCATCGAATGGCAGGAGCCCGAGACACTGCCGGAAATCAAAGCCGACCGGCTGTCGCTCCTCAGGGTTTTCAGGAACCTCATTGACAATGCTTTGAAATACGGAGGAGACGGTCTCACGCGCATTCAAATTGGATACGACGAGACCCCGGAGCTCCACATTTTTTCCGTGACCGACGATGGGGTGGGAATCAAGAGTGAAGATGCAGAGTCGATCTTCGAGCTTTTCCACCGCAACGCTACATCCAGAGGCACCCCCGGGACCGGATTGGGGTTGGCTATCGTAAAAGAAATCGCTGAACGGCACGAGGGAAAAATATGGGTGGAGCCGGGCCGGAACGGCGGCAGTACCTTCTATCTGTCCCTATCCAAAGCGCTGCAGTAGTACCATACTGTAAACGGGTAGTTTTTGGACTCACGCGGAGTCGCGGAGAACGCGGAGAAAACCTGGATGATCTCCGCGTTCTCCGCGACTCCGCGTGAGGTGAAAAGCCCAGTTCTGAACCGAGCGGAGTATACAACGAGAGTTCTTGCGAAGGGTCAATAGAAAAGCTCGTACCCGCCCCGATTGTAAAGAGTACGAATCTGGTGGGACAGGGTATCCGGAAGATAGCGCCCCCAGAGCTTGATGGGGAGCCTGTCCACCTTCACGCAGGGGCTGAAGCCCACGGCAAAAAGATATTCCAGCAGGAACTCCACGTTCATGGAAATGTTGCCCTTGTAGAGGCGATTTTCTCTTTGGGCTACAATGCGCTTCTCGTGAATGCAGTTGCCCAGCTCGGATTCCACCGTCTCCGGATAAGTAGAGAGGATGACCTCCACAAATATGCTGGGATGGCCTCCTTCCAGCAGGGCATCGAATTCCCTTCTCAAGCGTTCCTCCGGAATGCCCCGGTTCCGATATCTTTCCCACCCCCGCGATGCTTCATAGCTCCTGCAGACCTGGTCCGCGTCCCAGAGCACATCGAGGATCAGATTGGTGGCCTGGTACGGGCCATGGTAGGTTTCCTTTTCGATGATGCGAATGCGAGGGTCGGCTGCCAGGTGCTTTTCCAGCTGTGCCAATTTTTCCTGCCCCGCAATGACTTTCATGCCCCCCACGTCATGGATGGCCAGGGAGTCCCTGTCGAACTGGATGTGCCCCTCGCTGAAGCTGCGAGCCACATATTCTTCCGCTTCCACAAACTCCCGCGTCATGACCTCTTCGGGGCTCAGGAGATATTCCAGGGGAACCCCGGCCTCGGCAGCCCGCTGCCGGGCCATTTCCCGCGCCTGGCCCTGGACCAGGTGAAAAATCCAGGTGGCAATCTTCCGGTTGGCTTTTTCGGCGATGCGGCGTGGACGCTTGATGCGGTATACCCCGAGCAACCGGTCGTCCCCGCCAAAGCACAGGACCCCGTTGATGGGAGCTTCCCGGTAGTAGTAATCGGGATTCTTGCGGTACATGCGGATGAGCTCTTCGACCCGCGGGGTCATCTCCTCGTTTCCAGCACAAAGGGCGTCCCGCAGCTCCCCTTTGAGGTAAATGTGCTTCTTGCGGGGGAGCTGATCATGGATCGCCCCGAGCATGGAATCGGCCAGGGCTCCCAGGGTTTCTCCCAGGACAAAGCCGTCGCTGATGAGGATTTCCGTCAGCCGCAGGGCGTCGTTGGACTCGGGCTGCCCGCAGAACCAGCGCTCGGCAATGTGGAAAAGATCTTCACGGTGTACAAACGAAGTCAGATACATGAGAACCGCTCCCTTACCGGGCGGGTGGTGACACCACGACTTCAACGGTGTCGGGGTTTCCCCCAGTCAGGACCGGGCAGGGGGAGGCATTGACAAAGAGAGTCTTCCCGCCGGCAATGATGCGGGCCTCGATTTCGTAACGGTGATCCGGCCAGATAGCCGCTGTGTCATAGCCCACTTCAAAGGCGATGGGCACCTGGCTCGTTCGGGAGACGGTCTGTGTCGCCACGGGTACCGGCGTCCCGCCCTGCGGGGAAACATCCACCAGGCGTACCTGGAGTACAGCATCGGGGGGAAGGGCGATCCGCTGCAGGTAGATGACCGTACCCTTCACTTTTCCACGCGCCCCCTCCCGCAGAGGGCCGCCTTCCCTGGTGTAGGTTCCTGCGAGATAATCCTCCCGGGCGCTCAACGAGAGCGTCGTTTCCGTGCGGCTTTCGATCCGGAGCCTGCTCTCATAGGGTTCGGGATATTTTTCCGTCCG
>DAIQOB010000425.1:0-3013 GCA_036788075.1 Syntrophobacteraceae bacterium | reverse complement strand
ACAAATCCGTCTGACGGATCTTGTTGCCGAGGAAATGATAGTAGTTGCGGGGATAGACCTTTTTGCCCAGGGAACGAAACAGGTCGTCATACAAAGGGCTGGGGTAGAAAACCTCTCCCGCCTCCCTGATAACCTCCTGCACCTCCTTTGGATAGTCTTCCCAGTTGGGCAGGACGCCCGGACAATCAAAGGACGCGCAGGACCGGAGCCTTTTCCCCAAAGACACTCGAAGTTTTTTCCTTTCCATGACCTCAAGATCCTCCCGCCTTTCGTCTGTTGACTTTCTGCTTCGCTTTCCTATAATGACCACGTGGTCATTTCATTACAGGAGATACGGGTGGAGATGGCTCCTCGCAGCACATTCATTAAACTGGAAGATGAAAAGCAGCAGCGCATCCTGGGCACGGCCGTGGATGAATTTGCCGACCACGGATTCAAGCAGGCCAGCGTGAACCGCATCGTGCAGAAGCTCGGCATTGCCAAGGGATCCATCTTTCAATACTTTGGCACCAAAGAAGGACTTTTCAATTTCATCTTCAACCATGCTGTCGAACTGGTGCGGCAGTCCCTCCGCCAGGTGAAGCAGGAGACGGCGGAAGCGGATTTTTTCGAACGTATCGAGCAGAGCCTCATGGCGGGCGTTCGCTTCATCCGGAAGCATCCCAAGGTCTACCGCATCTACCTCAAAATGATTTTCCAGGAGGATTTCCCCCTGCGGACAGAATTTCTCCAGCAGGTGCATCTCTTTTCAGCGGAATACCTCAAACCCCTTGTGGAAAGGGGAGTGGCCCGCGGGGAGCTTCGACCGGAGCTGAACGTGGACCTGGCCGTCTTCTTCCTGGATGCCCTCATGGACCGTTTCCTCCAAGCGCACTGCGTCTCGTTCCTCGATGCGGGCGCGGGGCTCTACCAGGCCCCTGAGGAAGAACTGGAAGGTAAAGCAGCGGCGCTCATTGAAATCCTGCGGCACGGCATGGGAGCACACTACGAGCGCCCATCCTTTTAGCTGCGGTCTTCTAAACCTCCGTCCTCGCCGGCGCCGGATGCCCGGCGGGTGATTGCCTACCACCAAGGAGCACACGATCAAGATGTTGGATTCCAAAAGTTATGAAAGGCTGGGTCTGGGGGCGATCTGCCAGAAGGTGCTGGAAGGCCGGCGCCTGGACCGGGAAGACGGCGAGCGCCTTTTCGGCTGCCCCGACGTCGTTGCGGTGGGATCCCTGGCACACCAGGTCCGCACCCGCCTCCACGGGGATACCGCCTATTATGTCATCAACCAGCATATCAACTATTCCAACATCTGCGTCAATGGATGCCGGTTCTGCGCCTTCCACCGCAAAAAGGGCGAGGAAGGGGCTTTCCAGCTCTCCGAAGCCGATGTCGTACAAAAGCTCAAAGAGCGGGAGCACCTTCCCCTCACGGAGGTGCATATTGTGGGGGGCTGCCATCCCGATCTGCCGCTTTCCTATTTTGAAGGGATCCTCGGCAAGGTCAAGGAGTTTCGACCCCAGGCTTACCTGAAAGCCTTCACGGCTGTAGAAATCGCTCATTTTGCGCGAAATGAAGGAATCTCCACACGGGAAGTCCTGCTTCGCCTGAAGGCCGCAGGCCTGGACATGATGCCGGGGGGAGGCGCCGAAATCTTCAGCCCGCGCATCCGAAACCTGCTCTGCCCTGAAAAGCTGAGCGGCGAAAGCTGGTTGAACATCATGCGGGAAGCTCACCGGATGGGAATCAAGACCAATGCCACCATGCTCTACGGGCACGTTGAAACCGTGGGCGAACGCCTGGAGCATCTCATGGCCCTGCGCGAGCTTCAAGACGAAACCGGAGGGTTTGTCTGCTTCATCCCTCTTCCCTTTCAGAAATCCAACAACCAGGTCCAGGGTGTCGCAGGCTCCACGGGTGTGGAAGATCTCAAAAACATGGCGGTCAGCCGACTCATGCTCGACAATATTCCGCACCTCAAAGCCTACTGGGTCATGCTCACGGTGAAGCTCGCCCAGGTGGCCCTCTATTTCGGCGCCGACGATTTCGACGGGACGATCGTCGAGGAAAAGATCGGACACATGGCCGGGGCTGAATCCGAACAGGCCCTCACACGTGCGGGGCTGGAGCGGATCATCCGCGAGGGAGGCTTCCAGCCGGTGGAGCGCAACTGCTTTTTTGAAAGAGTATAACTCCGAAGCTTTGCTCGATGTTTGCAGAAAGATCGTCATGACACTCACCAACACCTTTTCAAAAATCGCTTCCGGGCAGCGTCTCCAGATGGACGAGGCCTGGGGGCTGTACCAGGAAGCCGATTTCCATGTGCTGGGGCATCTGGCCCATGAAAAACGGCTGGAAAAGCATCCGGAGCCTGAAGTCACCTATGTGGTGGACCGGAATATCAACTATTCCAATATTTGCGCCTGCGGCTGCCGCTTTTGCGCCTTCTTCCGCCCGCCGGGCCACCCGGAAGGGTATGTGCTTTCCCGGGAGGAGCTGGGCCAAAAAATCGAAGAAACCCTCAGCCTTGGAGGCACGCAGATTCTCATGCAGGGGGGGCATCACCCGGACCTTCCCCTGGCGTTTTATGAAGAGATGCTGCGCTTCATCAAGACCCATTATCCCATTCACATCCATGCGTTCTCTCCGCCCGAGATCGTCTATTTCAGCAGGCTGGAAGGGGTGGGAATTTCGACGGTCATGGAACGGCTTCGAGCCGCTGGTCTCGATTCCATCCCCGGAGGCGGGGCTGAAATTCTGGTGGACGAAGTGCGCCGGAGGGTGAGCCCCAACAAGTGCAGCGCCGGAGAATGGCTGGAGGTGATGGAGGAAGCCCATCGACAGGGACTCCGCACCACGGCCACCATGATGTTCGGGCATGAAGAGACGCCACGCCAGCGACTGGAACACCTCTTTGCCCTGCGGGATCTTCAGGATCGCACGGGGGGTTTTACGGCTTTCATCCCCTGGGCCTTCCAGCCGGGGAACACCGCCATCCAGAGGGCTTCGGCGGAAGCGCCCGTGG
>DAIQOB010000424.1:0-3015 GCA_036788075.1 Syntrophobacteraceae bacterium | reverse complement strand
GACGGGTCAGGATGCCGTTCAGGTCGCAGGGAAATTCCATGAGACCCTGGGGATCACGGGCGTCATTCTGACAAAGCTGGATGGTGATGCCCGGGGCGGGGCCGCCCTGTCCATTCGCGCAGTGACCCAGTGTCCCATCAAGTTCATAGGGATGGGCGAGAAGCTCGACGCTCTGGAGGTTTTTCATCCGGATCGCATGAGCTCCCGCATCCTGGGCATGGGAGATGTCCTTTCCATGATCGAGAAGGCTCAGGAAGCCTTCGACGAAAAGCAGGCTTTGGAACTGGCTCAGAAGTTCCGTGAAAACACTTTCACGCTGGAGGATTTTCGAGGCCAGCTGAAACAGATCAAGAAACTCGGGTCTCTGGAGCAAATATTGGGAATGCTTCCCGGCATGGGGATCCTCAAAGAGCTCAAGAAGATGCAGGTGGACGAAAAAGAGTTCGTGCGCATGGAAGCCATCATCAATTCCATGACCAAAGAGGAGCGTAGGAACGCGGATATCATCAATGCCGGGAGGCGACGGCGCATTGCCGACGGGAGTGGTACGTCCGTACAGGAAGTCAACCAGCTCCTCAAGAGCTACAATGAGTCGCGGAAAATGATGCGGCAGATGATGGGCGGGGGGGGCACCGGCAAAAAGAAGAAAGGCAAATCACGCCGAAAACGAGCATTTTTCCCTTTTTAATTTCCGAGGAATACGCTATATGACATGTTTTGCAGCCAAGAGCCCGCATGACGGAAAGGTATGCTCGCCTCTGGGTAACGATGGAGTGCCCTGACGGCGCGGCAGACCTCGAGGGGAATGCCTGGACCAGGTTTGGACAGATGTCTCGTGCAAGAGGAGCGATACCGCGGGGAGCGGTCTCCAGGAAATTCCTTGTGATGGAAAATGATAGTTTAATCTCAATGGGGAGGTAACACACAGATCATGGCAGTACGCATTCGATTGGCCCGTGGCGGAAGAAAGAAAAGACCCTTTTACCGGATCGTAGTGTGCTCTTCTGAATCACCGCGTGATGGACGCTTCATTGAAAAGATCGGCACTTACAACCCTCTGATGGAGATCGCCGAGGTCAAAATCAATGCCGAGAGATTACAGTACTGGATTCAACAGGGTGCAAAGCCCACAGATACGGTGGCGAGTCTGATTCGGAAGAATGGTCTTCAGAGTGTTGAGAAGGCTTCCTAAAATCGAAGCCCAGCGGCGCAGAGAATCCGGAGGTCCCCATGTTGAAGGAATTGGTCGATTTTATGGCGCGTGCTTTGGTGGATAATCCCGAAAAAGTTAAAGTGTCGGAAATTGAAGGTGAACAGACTTCTGTGATCGAGTTGCGGGTGGCGAAAGAGGACCTCGGCAAAGTGATCGGTAAACAGGGGCGCACCGCTCGTGCCATGCGGACCATTTTGAGCGCCGCTTCAACAAAGATTCGTAAACGGGCCGTTCTGGAAATCATTGAATAAAGAAAACCAAAGACCTCGCCACGTTGCCATCGGAAAAATCACGCGGACCCACGGAGTGCGCGGAGCCCTCAAGATCTACAGTTACGGAGAAACCTTGGGGGAGCAGGCAGCTGGGGATAAACTGTTTCTGAATCCCCAAACCCGTGGAAAAAATGTGGCGTTGACTCTGACGACACTGAGGCCGCAGGGAAAATTTTGGATAGTCCAGTTTCGGGAATGCAGCAGCATGGAAGATGCTCAAGCGCTGCTGGGGGAAGAGGTCTTTGTCCCCGAGGATCGATTGCCACCTGCCGAAGAAGGGGAATATTATCACTTTCAGCTGCTCGGGCTGGAGGTCGAGACCCTTGACGGAAAATCAGTGGGGATTCTGACCGCCATCATGGAGACCGCCGGCAACGACGTTTATGTGGTGGACAACCAGGGCAGGGAAGTGCTGGTGCCAGCTGTGGAAGAGATCGTTTGCAGCGTGGACCTGGAACTGGGAAAGATGGTGATCGATCCACCGGAAGGCCTCCTGGATGATCTTTGATATTTTGACCCTTTTTCCCGCCATGTTTGCTGCACCCATGGGGCAGAGCATTCTGGGCAAGGCGCAGGAGCGGGGATTGGTGGAGGTTCGGGTACACAACATTCGAGACTACGCGACGGACAAACATCAGATGACCGATGACCGCCCTTTTGGTGGTGGTGAAGGGATGGTCATGAAACCCGAGCCTCTCGTGAGTGTCGTTGAATCGTTACAACAGGAGGGTCCTCGGCCGTGGGTGGTTTTGCTGACCCCCCAGGGGCGGTTGTTCAGCCAGGGAATTGCCTGGGAACTCAGCCACAAAGCTCGGATTGTCTTCATTTGCGGCCGTTATGAGGGGGTCGATGAACGGGTGGCGGAGCACTATACAGACGACCAGATCTCCATCGGGGATTATGTGCTGACAGGGGGCGAGCTGGCCGCCATGGTGCTGACGGATGCGGTCACGCGCCTGATACCCGGGGTTTTGGGCAACGAGGCTTCCGCAGCAACGGAATCATTCAATGAGCCCATTCTGGAGCACCCGCAATATACGCGCCCTCGAGACTTCCGGGGCCAGGGGGTTCCCGAAATATTGCTTTCCGGCAACCACGAAGCCATTGAGAGCTGGCGCCGTGGGCAGGCGCTCTACAGGACAAGGCAGCGCCGGCCCGATTTGTTTGAAAAACTGATTCTGTCCCGCAAGGATGAGGAGCTTTTGCGGCGGGCGGAAGAAGAAAATGAGATCCACTCCAGAAAGTCGGTTCCCACGGATGTCCAGGAAAACGGATTCGCTCTATGTCGCTTTGGTGCACTATCCGGTTCTGAATCGCAACGGTGAAATCATCGCTTCCGCCGTCACCAATCTGGATCTTCACGATTTGGCCCGAGCCTCCTGCACCTATGATGTTCCTGCGTGCTACATCGTGTCGCCCCTGGAAGACCAGCAACGGCTCGCCGCGAGGCTGATCGGTCACTGGCGTGAGAGGGTCGGCAAAGAGCTGCATCCGGATCGGGACCTTGCTTTGAGGCGCCTGCGCCTCGTG
>DAIQOB010000423.1:0-3016 GCA_036788075.1 Syntrophobacteraceae bacterium | reverse complement strand
CCCGGCGGGAAAGCTGCCTCCATGCCGGGAAAGAAGCGGTCCATGGATCGAAGGGGCACAAAAAACGTCGGGCATGACGGGGCCTGGGCGTTTTTGTTTTTTGAACGAAGAAAAGACCCTCAGGACGACCAAGGATTGGAATCACCCCGGATGGGACAAGCTGTGGCTCTATAACCTCCACTACTTCGACGATCTCAACGGACGGGACACGGAGGAGCGCAAAGGGTGGCACGAAGACTATATTCGCCGTTGGATCGAAGAAAACCCGCCGGCTGAGGGAAACGGCTGGGAGCCCTACCCGACGTCGCTTCGCATCGTGAACTGGATCAAGTGGATTCTTAAAAGCAACGACTCTGTGCCCGGGATGCTCCAAAGCCTGGGACTCCAGGCACGCTGGCTCCGCCGGCGGTTGGAATACCATTTGCTGGGAAATCATCTGCTGGCGAACTTGAAGGCGCTGGTCTTCGCCGGCTCCTTTTTCCAGGGAGCCGAGGCGGACGAGTGGCTGGCCAGGGGACTCGGAGAGCTGCAACGGGAGCTGCGGGAACAGGTGCTGCCCGACGGCGGCCATTTCGAACGCTCGCCCATGTATCACGCCATCATCCTGGAAGACCTGCTCGATTGCATCTCTGTCTGCACCGCATACCCCGAGGCTGTAATCCACCAATTTTCCACGGTCGTCGCGGCGCTGCGTGAAGCAGCCGTGCGCATGCTTCAGTGGCTGGTCCACATGACCCACCCCGACGGCGGGATCGTCCTCTTCAATGATGCCGCCTTCGGTATCGCCGCCACAGCGGAGAAGCTTTCGGAGTATGCGGCGAAGCTGGGCATCCGGACGGATTCCTCCCCTGCCCTCCCCCTCCTTCATTTCGTCGAAACGGGATATATCCGCGTCGAGCGAGGCCCTTTCACGGCCTTCCTCGACGTGGCCCCCGTCGGGCCCAACTACCTGCCCGGGCACGCCCATGCGGATACCCTGACGTTTGAGCTGTCGGTACGGGGACAGCGGGTCATCGTCGACTCTGGCACCTCCTGTTACGGCACGGGAGCCGAAAGGCAGAGGCAACGTTCTACGGCAGCTCACAATACCGTGGAGATCGATGGAGAAAGCTCGTCGGAGGTGTGGAGCGGGTTTCGGGTGGCGCGCCGCGCTTATCCGCGAGATTTGGAGATGCGCGAAGAGGATGGCGAGATCGTGGTCGCCTGCAGCCATGACGGGTACCGGAGGTTACCGGGAAAGCCGATGCACCGGCGGGAGTGGCGCTTTCAAGGGGAAGAGCTCGTGATCACGGATTGTGTGCAGGGGCGCTTTTCCGATGCGGTCTCCAGGTTTCATTTCCATCCGGATGTTCGTGTGGAATTCACGGATTCCGCCGAAGGGCGGCTGTGGCTCACCGAGGCGGAAGCGCTTCGGTGGCGTGTACAGGGTGGAACCGCTGCCGTTATGCCCTCGAGCTATCACCCGCAGTTTGGGGTCAGCGTTCCTTGCCAGTGCCTGGAGATTCGTTTTCAAAAGAATCATCCGCAGATTACGCGGATTAGCTCAGATTAGAACCGAAGAGGGCTTTTTTAGAATCTGCGAAAATCAGCATCATCTTCGGGTCGAATAGGTGATTGAAATGCATATACTTTTTCTCTCGGATAATTTTCCCCCTGAAGTCAACGCTCCGGCCAGCCGCCCCTACGAGCACTGCCGGGAGTGGGTGAAGGCCGGGCATGATGTGACGGTGATCACCTGCGCCCCCAATTTTCCCAAGGGAGTCGTCTACCCCGGCTACAGCAATCGCTTGCTTTCCCGGGAAGTCATGGACGGCATCCGGGTCTTGCGGGTGTGGACTTATATCACTGCCAACGAAGGGTTTCTGAAGCGTATCCTGGACTACTGCAGCTTTATGGTTTCGGCCGTGATCGCTTCGGCGCGTGTAAGGACTCCGGACGTGGTGATCGCTACATCACCCCAGTTTTTCACGGCCTGTGCGGGGTACATGGTCGGGCGCCTGAAGCGCATTCCCTTTGTTTTCGAGCTGAGGGACATCTGGCCCGAATCCATCAAGGCCGTGGGGGTCATGGAGGATTCCAGGATCATCCGACTGCTGGAGCGGGTTGAGATGTTTCTCTACCGCAGGGCTTCCCGGATCGTCTCCGTGACGGAATCCTTCAAGAAAATCCTGGTGAAAAGAGGGATCGACGCTCGGAAGATTTCAGTCGTCACCAATGGTGTGGACATTTCCCGCTTCCATCCCATGGTCAAAGATCCCGAATTGATGGCACGGTATGGGTTGGAAGGCAAGTTCGTTGCCGGCTACGTGGGGACCCACGGGATGGCGCACGGGCTGGAAACTGTCCTCAGAGCGGCAAAGAGGCTGGGAGCGACAAGCGGCGGCGACCTCTTCCGGTTCATTCTCCTGGGAGACGGCGCGAGGAAAGGGGCTCTCAAGGACACGGCCCGGGAAATGGGTCTTGAGAATGTCATTTTTATCGACTCGGTGCCCAAAGAGCAGGTGCCCAGATATTGGTCCCTCCTGGATGCTTCCATCATTCATTTGAGGAAAACGGAGCTGTTCACAACGGTCATTCCATCCAAGCTGTTCGAATGCATGGGGATGGGAATCCCGGTGCTTCACGGCGTGGCGGGAGAATCCGCCGATATTGTGGAGCGGGAAGGGGTGGGGCTGGTTTTCGAACCGGAAAATGAGAGAGAGCTTTGTGAAAAGCTGGTGCGGATCAAAGATGACAGGGGGTTGTACTCTGGGCTGCAAGAGAGGTGCCTCATCGCGGCGAGGAGCTACGATCGTGGAGAGCTGGCGCGGAAGATGATCGACCTTGTTCATCCGCAGATGACGCAGATTGGCGGAGATTTAGAAATCAAGAATTAAGAGAATGAAGCAAATGAGAGATGAGAGGACATATGCGATTATTTAAAATAAAGGCTGTCGATCAACTCGGCGGCGTGGAGCAGGATCAGCTGTTGAACTCTCTCAAGGCCTCCGGCCTGAAGGTCGGACTGCTCATCCAT
>DAIQOB010000422.1:0-3019 GCA_036788075.1 Syntrophobacteraceae bacterium | reverse complement strand
GTCCTGCAAACCCTCATCAAGAATGCCCTCACCCAGATGCCGGCGGAGGGCAGTCTGTCCCTTCATACCGCACGCAAGAACGAGAATTTCTCTCTCCAGCTGCGCTATCCCGTGCAGCACATATCCAGGGACGACATCGAGCACTTTTTCTACCCCTTCACCACCTTCAAAGACGGCTATAACGCCGGAGACCTCCCTTTCTCCAAGATTCTCATCGATAAGCACGGGGGAGAAATCAGCGTCACCGTGGACGCAGCCGACCACCTTCTCATCTCTATTTCTCTGCCGTTGTGATTTTGCCCGCCATCGTCGGCTGATTTCTGATGATCATAAATACCCGGCCATTTCTTTGCGGGGACAGCTCCCACCCTGACAGGAGGCGGCAATGGCAGAACCTTTGCCGCGGCAGGATGTCGCTCCTGCAAAGAAATACGGGCAATCGAGATCTCACGCCAGCAGAGCAGCCGCTTCCCGCATGAGCTCCCCGATGCGAAGCCTCTGAGGGCAGTTCTGTTCCGCTGCCCTATAATCGAGATCCGACAGGCAGAGCCGCACCTCCTGCGGAATGTGCCCGAAGAGCCTCCTGGCCCGCTCGTGCTCGCCATAGCTGTGATAATACATGAGGCAGCGCATGACGTCTCGAACGGGAACGGCTCCGCCTACAGCGGCTTCACAGAGTGTCGCACACCCTGCACAGTAGCTCGAAGCCGTTTCCTGTGCATAGCGTTCCATGAGCTGGAGATCCTCCGCCGAGAGCTGTGACCGATTCAATGCGGCGGCCACATTGGACATGAGGATCGTCATGTTGGGCATCTGTGAACAGATACTCGCGATTGCGGGATTCTCCCAGACGGCTTTCAGCTTTGCCTGCTTGTCCGTAAAGCCCTGCTTCAGGAATCGGCCGGCCAGCTCCAATTCCGTTTCACTGTCCATGCCGACGGGACCTCCCCCCTGGGTCTTCATGGCCGTGAGTCCAATGCCTGCGCGGACACAGGCATCCACCGCCTTTTTCATTTTATCTTGGTGCATGTTGCGGAAATTGTAGCTCATCATGATGCCGTCGATCCAGCCCAGTTCCGCGGCCCCGAGCATGCAGTCTTCCATGTTGCTGTGAGTGCTGAATCCGAAAAATTTGATTTTCTTATCCGCCTTGGCCTTTTCAGCCCACGCTTTCGTCGCGGGAGTGAGCTCCCGGATGCTGCTGACACCGTGCAGGAAATAAAGATCGATGAAATCCGTGTTGAGCCTCCCCAGCGACTGGTTGAGCAGGGCCGTCATCCCCTCGGGATCGCGGGAATCCGACTTGGTGACGAGAAAAACCTTTGCCCGGCTCTCTGGATACTTTTTGAAGAACTGGCCCATACCGGTTTCACTCTTCCCGCCACTGTAGCAGTCCGCCGTATCCCAGTAGGTCACCCCCCAGTTCATGGCCTGCTTCAGGACAAGCTGATTGGAGGGAATGTCGAACATGCCTCCCAGAGAAAGGGATGACACCTGGACCCCGGTTTTTCCGAAGGGGCGAAGAGGCACTGTTTCCCTGGCACCGGTGTCGCCGGTAGCTGCATCCTTGCTTTGCGCCAAAGCCTCCCGTGCCGCAAGGAGTGATCCGGTTCCCAAGGCTCCGGCCGTCCGAAAGAAATCACGCCTGGATAGCTCTTTTTTATCGGTCATTTTCCGCACCCTCCCTCTGCCGTTCAATTCATGGGATCCTGCTCCCTATCCGGGAAGCAGGGAATGTTTTCGATTCCTGGATTCGTTTTCCGCCGTAATACGAATGGCCCTCTTCCCGCTGACGGGGCATTCGTGCTCACACACCCCGCATCCGATACAACGCTCGGGATTGATGTACGGGCGCTGGAGCCGCACCTGGATCTCCAGGGGCGCACCTTCCGGGAGAGCGTCTTTCCAGGGCTCGCCCGGTCCCACCGCCAGAGACCGTTCGGCCTGCTCCACAATGAGGTGGCGCACCTCTTCGCCGACAGGTTTCAAGAAGTAGTCTCCCGTGGCGAACTGCCCTGCCCGCAGGGGGATCCCAGCACCCTCCAGCTCCAGAGTCTGACCCTGCCGCCTTTGCACTCTCAGGGCACCGGTTGCCACCGTCACGAATTCTTCCCTGACAAAAATCGCCTTGGGACTGACAGGGCAGTTCTCCTGGCAGACGATGCAGGGTCGGTCCATCGCCCACGGCAGGCACCGCCCCCGGTCCACAAAGGCCGTTCCCATGCGGACAGGCCCCTCGGCGGCGAACTGCCCGCGCCCCAGTTTTTCCTGCAGGCTCAAGGGACGGATGGCAGCGGTGGGGCAGACATGTCCGCAGGCGACACAGTTGAGCTGACACCCGCTCGTCCCCATGCGGAAGTTGAGAACGGGAGTCCAGAATCCCTCCACCCCTCCTTCCACCGTCGCTGGCTGAATGATATTGGTGGGGCAGATGCGCATGCATTGCCCGCATTTGATGCATCGCGTCAGAAATTCGCCTTCGGTCAAAGCTCCTGGAGGACGGATGCATTGGGGGTTCCAGGCAGGTCCCACCGTTCCGCTCAATCGCATGAGAGGGACCACCGCCACGCCCGACGCCATAGTAATGAGCACCCCCCGTCGGGAAAGGTCGGGAAGGAGGACTTCTCCCGATGCCGACCGTTCCATGCGATAGGTCATGAGTCCATGTCGGCAGTTTTCCAGGCAGTTCATGCACAGGATGCATTCTGAATGGCGAATCTGCTCAGCCGGTTGGCAGGCCCCCTCACAGCCGGCGGAACAGAATTTACACTGGGTGCAGACATCTTCCTTCTTGCCCACCCGCCATAAAGCAAATCTGCTCACGACACCGAACAATGCACCGAGGGGGCAGACGAACCGGCAGTAGAACCGGGGTCGCTTCAGATTGAGAAGAAGGGCGGAAAGAAAGACCAGGCCTATGACCCAGGCGCCCTGGTAATACCGCTGGCTTTCGGAAAATTTCCGGCCGGCAGCATCCATCAGCGGGACGAGGACTAGGTGAAAGGACCGGTGCAGGAGC
>DAIQOB010000421.1:0-3031 GCA_036788075.1 Syntrophobacteraceae bacterium | reverse complement strand
ACAGGCTCAGGGCGAACGGTTTGTTTTGTTAGAAAACTTTTGCTAAGGTACTTATATCAAAAACGACAACTCAACAGTTGAGCCTTCATGAAATATCTCGGTCACCTGTCTCCAAAGGATCCGCTCTACGGATATCTCTGCGGCGAGATCCTCCCGCAGCTCGGTTTCGGCGGGGCTTCCCCCGACTTTCGGGTGTATCGCCTTCCTGGCTCCAACCATGTCTATCTCTACGAAGACCGGTGCACCGGGGTTCGCCTGGTGGGAAAGTTTTTCGGCGGCATGCCGGATCGCTCGCCCGAATCCGCTTTTCGCTCTATGGAGCGCGAATTCAGCAACCTGCATCATCTGCGGGGCCTCGGTTTTACCGGCTATCCCCATTACATCGCCCGTCCCCTTGGCCGCAATGCCGGCCTCGGCTGCCTGCTGGTGGAGGAGTACTGCTACGGCAGGACGCTCACCGATTTCATCCTCGAGGCGATGCGGAAGGGAGCGAGGGAGCCCCTCTTTGAAAAGCTCAGTGCGCTCGCCTGCTTTCTCGCCACGCTGCACAACAGGACCGCTTCCAGTGAGCGGGTGGATTTCGAGAGGGACTGCGCGTACTTCGACCGGATTGTCGGCCAGTTGAAGCACTGGGGCCATATGGACTTTCATGAAGCGCAGGAACTCCACCGCCTCAAGGAACGCTGGCGTGAAAAGGAATGCATGTGGGAGGACAGCCGGGTCCTCGTCCATGGCGACGTGACTCCCGCCAATATTCTCTTCGGCGATGGCCCCTGGGTCATCGCCATCGACCTGGAGCGGATGAAGACGGCCGACCGGGTGCTCGATGTGGGGCGTGTGGCCGGGGAGCTCAAGCATTTCTTCATGCGGCAGACGGGTCAGCCTTCGGCGGCGGAGCCCTTCATCGGCCATTTCGTCTGGGAGTATGCCTGCCATTTTCCAGACCGGCACAGTGCCTTTGGGAGCATTACCCGCCGGCTTCCCTTTCACATGGGAGTGACCCTGCTGCGCATCGCCCGCAACACCTGGATCGATGCAAAGTACCGGTGGCAGCTGCTGGACGAAGCCAGGGAAACACTGAGGTAAAGGGCCATGGCCATCAAGGGCATCCTGTTCGATCTCTATGGAACGCTGCTGGATATCGAGACCGACGAGTCTCTGGAAGAGATTTACCGTGCAGTCGCCCATTATCTGACTTATCAGGGAGTCTACCTTCACCGGAGGGAAGTACGGGACCGCTACTACGAGATCATGAAGCGGCAGAAGGAGGCGAGTGCCGAGGAGTACCCGGAAATAGACGTGGAGGCCATCTGGAGCAGCCTCCTCGAAGAGGAAGGCATACGCGAGCCGGCCGCACGCGAAAGCCTGTCCACGGTGCTCGCCCACATCCACCGGGCTGTATCGCGCAAGCGCCTCAGGCTCTACCCCGGTGTCACGGGGGTGCTGGACCGGCTCCGCACCAGCTGCCGCATGGCCCTCGTTTCCGACGCTCAGCCCTGCTATGCCTTGCCCGAGATGAAGGCCGTGAAGCTGGACGGCTACTTCAATCCTGTCATCCTCTCGGGAAGCTACGGGTTCAGGAAGCCGGATACGCGGCTCATGCAGATGGCCCTCGACCGCCTGCGCCTCGGGCCGGACGACGTGCTTTATGTGGGCAACGACATGTATCGCGACATCTATGGGGCAGCCCGGCTGGACATCAAGTCCATTTTCGTCGATTCCAACCAGGGGGCCAAATCGTATGAAAATGTCATCCCCGATTACGTCGTGTCACGGTTTGAGGATGTCCTGAAAGTCATTGAAGGATTGAAATGACGGGGGGCGTGGGGGCCTGCAAAGCTGAATTCCCCTCACCTTAGTCCTCTCCCAGAGGGAGAGGAGACGTCCGCAGATCCGCATGGAGTCTGGATCTCTCGTTGTAGTACCATGGGAATCACCAGGAAATGCCGTGAGCGTTCAAATTCACGTTCACCTGCGCCATGGAGGCATGCAGCTCCTTTTCGAAATCGGTGGCGCAGAGCATCATGGCGACCAGGATTGCCTGCCTGACGGCGGGAGTCAACGCCGTATCCCAGCCCTCGGGCAGGCTGAGATATTCCGATCCCACCTTGGCCATTCCCTCCGCAACGAGGTCCAGGGCGTCGGCTTCGGCCTCCTGGGCCAGCGCCGCGCCATACAGCCACAAAGAAGGCCGGAAATCGCTTTCGGCATCCACGACGAGCTGAGCGGCATCTTCGTCCGTCACCCCCAGGAGGGTCGAGAAATCGGCCTTGAAGGCTCTGGACAGAAGCCCCGGAACCTCATCGCTGCGGTGTACGGCAGCCGCCATGAGCTTATCTCCAATGTCCGGGTCCAGTCTGCGCACCAAAAAGTCCACGCCTGCTTCAACGAAGTAATGACAAAGGTCCAGGACGACGGCGTCGGACAGGGGACCCAACTGCTCTTCAAGCATTGGTTTGAGCAGGACGGCCAGCACGTTCGCTTTCGCCAGGACATACCCCTCGCCCCGTCCCAGGGTGATTCCCGAGAGGTGCGCTGTGGAGTCCATACCCCAGCTGTTGTTGTGGCTGACAAAACCGTGGGCGAAGGCCTTCTCGCCTTTGCTGCGGGCCGCCTCCCAGACCTTCAGAAAGCTTTCCTGAGTCGGATCGTGTAGATACCCTGCAGCTTGCAGATATGCTGCCTTGAAGTTGTTGTTGAAGAGGTCCAGGGCATTCGCTCCGTAGATCCTGTTGTAGAGGAACCCGTCGTCCATCTGCCCGTTTTTCCTGCAGAGGGCCTCTTCCATGTACGCGTGGGCGGCAGGGTTCCAGGAATGCGCCCTTCCGGGGGAAAGGATCGACAATGCAAGAATCCCAAGAATGATCGAGGTGACTCTCATGATGCTCACATGTTTCACGCCTCATCTCCTCTGCCCGTTGAGCTTCCGCACCCGGTCGTCAGAACCCTGTGTGCTGAAGCCTCTGCCGTATTTCCCTGTGGACTGTAGCCTGCATCTTACCACACAACAGCCCTTGAAGCCGACAAATTA
>DAIQOB010000420.1:0-3039 GCA_036788075.1 Syntrophobacteraceae bacterium | reverse complement strand
GGTAGTCGTGACGGATGCCATCAACGGACTGCTTTTGCTGAGCATTGTCATCTACCTGTTGCTCAATAACCGAGCAGCCGTCAGGCGGTTCATCTGCCGGGAAAATCCAGGGGCAGCCCCCGGATTGAATTTTTTGCGCTCACAGATGGCTTCCTACTGGCACTTGCTCGCTATACCCTATCTAATCCTTATCTGGAGCTTCTGGGTCTTTTGGCTGCTGGTGGATCAGGATGATCTGGTCATCCCTGTGCTTGCGCTGCTATTGAGCCTTCCCTGCTATATCGTACTGGATTCTCTGGGTCAAAAACTGCTCAGCGGAATTTTTGGACTCATTCGAGCTCCCGAATTGCCCCAGGGGAAAGCGGATGCCCTTGAACTCCGGAACACCCTGGAGGCAGCAGAACAACCCGAAGCGACAGTTTGTCCCAGTTCCCTGGACGTGCATCGTTTTGTGCCCATCCTTCGGCGATGTTTAAGCCTGTCCATTGCTGGAATCCTTCTCTTCTGGCTTCTGCGCTTGTGGGGGTTCGACATGAGCCTGGAGACGGAAATGGCGGCGGCAGCATTGAAGATTCTCCTTGTGGTTTCATTGTCCTACGTGGGATGGCGTCTGATCGAAGGAGCCATCCAGCGCCGCATGGAAAAGGAGGGTGTGGTGAGTGCGTCGGATGACGACGCTGAGGCCGGAGGCGAAGGCGGCAGTCGCATCGCCACCCTCCTTCAAATCTTTAGAAAAGTCATCCTGATCGCGCTCCTGGCCATCGTCGGTCTGATCGTTCTTTCGGCCCTAGGCATCGATACCAAGCCCATTCTGGCGGGCGCCGGCATCCTCGGCCTCGCTGTGGGCCTTGGGACGCAAAGCCTCATCAAAGACATTGTTTCGGGAATGTTTTTCCTCATCGACGACGCCTTTCGCATCGGCGATTATATTGAGGCGGGAAAGATCAAGGGGACGGTGGAAGGGATTTCCGTCCGTTCGCTGAGGCTGCGCCACTCACGGGGCATGGTTCTCACCATTCCTTTCAGCCAGCTCGGTACGGTGACCAATTACTCACGGGATTATTTTATCAGCAAACTGGATTTTCGCGTTCCCTTCGACACTGACATTGACAAGGTGCGGAAAATCATCAAGAAGATCGATAAAGAAATCTCTCAGGACGAAGAACTGGCGCCCTATCTCCTGAGCCCCATCAAATCCATGGGGGTCAAGATGTTCGATGATTCGGCCATGATCATGCGACTGAAGTTCAAATCCAAACCCGGCCAGAATTTTCTCATTCAGCGTCAGGTCCTCAAGCGCTTGCAGGAACTGTTCGATGAGAAGGGTTTGGAATTTGCTCATCGCCACGTTATCGTGCGCCTCCCGGCAGACGCTCCCTCAGCAAAATCAGAGCGTGCCCTGCAGAGCCAACCCACAGCGGAGTCATCCGACGCCGGCACTCTGCTCTCAGCCGCGGCGGCGGCAGCCATAACCGACGAGCTGGCTCGGGAAGACACCTTAAAAAAGGCACAGATGGAGAAAGAAGAGGGCTGACGACCCGCGCTTCCTTATCAACTCGATTGGAAGCTCCATGCCGATGGACCATCCGATATGGATTCCCACCACTCCTCGAGCTACTTTGCTGGAAGGTCGCAGTCGGATCTGGGAATTGCCGGGTTGACACCCCTTTCCAGTTCCTCTATTAAATTCCAATAGAGAGATGATTCGTGAAATTGGTTGAAATGGGAGAATCTTTAACGTCCTGGGAGGTTCACAGTATGAAAAAGCTAAGAGTCGTGTTTGCCGTCATGTTTGCCCTTATGTCTGCCTTCGGTCTGGCGCAGGCTGCCGAAGAGCAGTTGATTCTGGCCACCGGAGGCACCGCAGGGACTTACTATCCTTTTGGCGGTTCCATGGCCAAGATATGGAATACCAAAATCCCCGGCATGAACGTTACGGCTCAGAGCACGGGAGCTTCTGGGGAGAACGTCCGTCTGGTGAACAAGAAGGAAGCCGAACTCGCCCTGGTTCAGAGCGATACCCTCGATTTCGCCTTCAACGCCAAGGAAAGCTTTAAAGAACCGCTCACAGCCATGAAGACTATCGCGGTGCTCTATCCCGAGATCATCCAGGTGGTGGTGCGTGCCGATGGGCCCGCAAAGACTTTTGCGGATCTCAAGGGAATGAAAGTGGGAGTCGGTGCGCCGGGCAGCGGGACCGAGGCCAACTTTCGCCAGTTGATGGACGTATACGGGCTTCCCAAGGACGCCGTAAGCGCTCAGTATCTGTCTTTTTCTGAAAGCGGCGAGCAGTTCAAGGACAAGCACATCGACGCGTTCCTGGTGACTGCCGGCATCCCCAATGCAGCCATCATGGATATCAGCAGCCAGCACGACGTCCGTATTCTAAACATTAGCGAAGACATGATCAAAAAGCTCACGGAGAAGTATCCTTTTCTCTCCCCGGCAAAGATTCCTGCCAACACGTACAAAGGGCAGTCCGAAGATGTCAGCACGGTTGCAGTGAACGCGGTGCTCATCGTGAACGCGGACATCAAGGACGATGTCGTCTACAATCTGACGAAGGCTCTCTTCGATAACCAGGCCGAACTGGCTGCAGCTCACGCCAAGGGCAAGGAGCTCAACCTGGCAAACGCTGTGAAGGGCGTGTCCATTCCCTTCCACCCGGGAGCGGTCAAGTATTACAAAGAGAAGGGTCTCATGAAATAGGTTGGGTCTCCTGGCCTTCCAGCACGGCAGGTTTCCCGCTGGAAGGCTGGTACCTTAAAGCCATGACTCGACGCATTGCGGTAGCCGCCGGCGTGACGCTCATTCTGACTGCGGCTTTATTCGGTCCGTGGGTGAAGTGTATTGAGCTCTTCAACCTGGGAACAAATGAAGTCTGCTTCTGTGCGCCGGTAGCTGACGGCGAGGAGATAGTCCTTTCCTTTACGCATTCTGTCAACAAGCGGCCGGTCTATGACACATTGCGCATTCGAGGCGGCAGTTTGGTCATTGTCAAGTCCCGCTTCGACGCTTTCGGCGCGGGCATGCCCGAGA
>DAIQOB010000419.1:0-3041 GCA_036788075.1 Syntrophobacteraceae bacterium | reverse complement strand
CAGGCGCGAAAGCGGATAAAAGCCCACTGCCGCCGAGGTGTCATTGGCTCCTTTACCTTCCCCCGGCCGGGAAAAGATATTCGTGAGCTCTTCCGACCCTTCAGCCAGCAATACTTTATATTTGAGGTGCTTTTCGGGATCCACAAAGCGCAGGTTTTTCCCGATCCACTGCTTGGCGGCGTCCACAGCGATATCTTTTACGGGAATGACCTTGCCCCCTGCCTTAAAAGTGGCCCGGTCTCCAATGATCAAGTCATGGGGTGGACCACCCGCCCCCCTCCAAACCTCTGTGCCGTCTTCCCCGCAGCAAGCATCCCCTTATCGATGTTGTGATGCAAAATGGTGCCGCATTCCTTCAAATATTCACGCGAAAGCGCAATGGATATGGATTCCATGATGGAATCGCAAATGGTGTCGGGGTGGCCTTTCCCTTTTCGTTCCACGACCTCTACGCTCTGCTCGCCGGCAGATAAGCCCTTGTAAGACTCGACCACAATCATGGTGTCTCTCCTTTTTGTAGGCCCTATTCCCTCTGTCTTTCGATCAGCTCTGCTGCGTGAGGGGCCCCGGCAGGTCTCTCGGGGATGGAACAAGTCAAGTATCTAAGAATACTATAAGATATTTATACCTTTCCCATACCCTCTGTCAATTTTAAGTCCACATCCCGCCAAGAAAAATGGTAGAGTGGCGGCGGCAGAAAGAGAGAGGCGTGCATGGAAACCATTTCGGACAAAAAGCGGATCCTTTCGTGGGCATTCTACGACTGGGCCAACTCCGCCTTCGCCACAACAGTCATGGCGGGTTTTTTTCCTCTTTTCTTCAAACAATACTGGAGTGCAGGGACTACCGCAACAGTCAGCACCTTCCAGTTGGGTGCAGCCAATTCAACCGCAAGCGTCATTGTCGCTCTCATGGCTCCCATTCTGGGGGCTATCGCCGACCGAGGCAGTGTCCGCAAGAAATTCCTGCTCTACTTCGCCGCCATGGGCATTGTCATGACCGGTGCCCTTCCCTTCGTGGCCAGGGGAAACTGGGAAGCGGCCATTGCTTTGTACATATTTGCCACAATCGGCTTCTCGGGGGGAAACATCTTTTATGACGCCCTGATCGTTACTGTCGCTCCTAAGGAACAGATGGATTCCGTCTCCGCCCTTGGCTTTGCCTTGGGCTACCTTGGCGGGGGACTGCTGTTCGCTCTCAACATCGCCATGACCCTTACCCCTCGGACCTTTGGTTTGAACGATGCAAGCGAGGCGGTGCGCCTCTCTTTCATCTCCGTGGCGGTTTGGTGGTCCATCTTCTCCATTCCTCTGCTGGTTTTCGTCCCGGAGCCGAAAAACAACACTCCTGGCCCCCGGCGAAATCCAGTTTCGGACGGTTTCCAGCAGCTCAAAACGACTTTCAAAAAGGTGCGCCGACTGCGTGTCGTTTGCCTCTTTCTTTTGGGATACTGGCTATATATCGATGGTCTGGACACCATTGTCCGCATGGCAGTGGACTATGGCATGTCCCTGGGCTTTGCCCCCAAAGACCTCATCACGGCTCTTCTCATCACACAGTTCGTGGGATTCCCCGCAGCCATGGCATTCGGTAAGATCGGAGAAAAACTGGGCGCCAAAACGGGAATTTTTATGGGGATCACCGTCTACCTGGGAGTAACCGTCTGGGGATTTTTCATGCAGGAAGTATGGGAATTTTATTTGATTGCAGCCGTCATCGGTCTGGTCCAGGGGGGGGTCCAATCTTTGAGTCGCTCCTTTTACACACGCATCATTCCCAAAAACCAGTCTGCCGAGTTTTTCGGCTTTTACAATCTTTTGGGTAAATTTGCCGCCGTCATCGGTCCTCTCCTCATGGGATGGGTGGGGATGCTGACGGGAAATGCCCGATATTCCATTCTTTCCATCAGTACCCTTTTCCTGTGCGGCGGAGTACTCCTCACCTTCGTCAACGAGGACGAAGGCCGTCGCCTCGCGGAGCAACTGGAACGAAGCTCCTTTGACAGTTGCACCGGACATCCTTAATGTTGCTGTAATGTTGCAGTACAATCGAATGGATTCCCATATTTGATCCGATGCACTTTTCCAGCAAAAAGTGAATCGAGTGCATTGCCTGACCCGACGGCAAAACGTCTCTTTCGATGGCTGACCGGACACACCGGTTGCAACAGGCATGGGGCCTTCCAATCGGTGTGCTCTCTCAAAAAAGGAGGAAGATGATCATGAACCGAAAGCTGGCCAGTTTACTCCTTGCGGTGGTCCTTTTGATGCCCAGCCTCGCCGGCGCCGTAACAGACGAGGACTTCAAAGTGACGACCACTCAAAATCTCATCAACCTGTGTACGGCTTCAGCCGGCGATCCCCGGCAGAAAGAAGCCATCCATTTTTGCCACGGCTACCTGGTGGGAGCCTTTCACTACCACACGGCAGAAAATGCAGGACCCCAAGGGAAACGCATCGTTTGCTTCCCAGATCCCGCACCGACTCGAAATCAGACCATAGCCATGTTCCTGGAATGGGCCAAGGCGAATCCCCAGTATATGGGAGAACCTGCTGTGGAGAGCGAATTTCGTTTCCTGGCGGAAAAATGGCCCTGCAAGCCCTGACTCTGCGCATAGAAAGGAGTAAGCCATGATGAAGATCGTGATGACATGTTTGTTGGTGCTCACCCTCGCCCTCGGCGGATGCGCAGGAATGTCCGACACCCAGCAGAGGACTCTGAGCGGAGGAGCGATGGGTGCCGCGGGTGGGGCCGTCATCGGAGCTATCGCGGGGGATGCCGGTATGGGGGCCCTCATTGGCGGTGCTGCAGGGCTCACGGGCGGCTACCTGTATGGAAAGCATAAAGAAGCCGAGGAGAATGCTTATCAGCAGGGCTACCAGCAGGGCAAGCGCAGTAAGTAGCTCCTGGAACGAAATTTCTCCTTTGGCTCGTACGATAAAAATTCCCCCTTCGGAAGCAGGCCATGTTGTTGACTTAAGCAACGTTCGTCATTCCGGCGAAAGCCGGAATCCAGGAAAATAAAGGCTTTCTGGACCCCG